>VGZZ01000063.1 GCA_016872285.1 SAR202 cluster bacterium
AGGGTTGGTGGGAGGGTTGCTGGTTTTGGCGGGGCCTTGGTTTCAATCGGAGCGCCCTCATCACCCTTTATCCCTCTCCTCCCGACTACGGGAGAAGAGGGAAAGAAAAATAGGAACCACAACCCCCTCTAACTCCCCCCTCGGCCTGGAAGGCGAAGGGGGAGAACCAGACCAGCCCCCCGAGTCCCCGTCTGCGCAAAAGGCTAGTGGTTGCCCATGATCCAGCCCATGATAAAAAGGCTCGGAACTTCCTTTAATGTGCATCACGCGTATCAAGGGGAAGAGAAAAAAGGATCACCTCATCATCCCCCTTCGGCCAAGCTCAGGGCAGGCTCTAGCCCCTTCTTCTTCCCTCGGAGGGTACTCGGGACAAGCTCTTTTCAATAGGAGAAGAAGGGGGACCTGAGGGGGCATAGGTCAGACGAATCGTTGCTAGTGAAATGGGGAGTGCTGGTCGTCAAGCAGTAGGAAGGGCGAGGGATGGGGAGGTCGGGGGTTACTGTTTAGGGGAGGAATGGCACTAAGGTACAGGTGAGGGGACAGGGGTGGGCGGGGGCGGATGGTCCACATGGAGGGTGATGGTGGCGGACGGGACGCTGAGGTTTCTCGACTTCGCTCGAAATGACGGAGGGGGAGAAAAGGATGAGGGGCGGACCGACTAGTCGGAGCGCCCCTCATATATATGTAGGGGAATGGGGCTACGTTATGAGCGAAGACCTAGTACCGGGCATAGATTCTTCGACTGCGGCCAATGAGTACATCGGCCTCCGCTCAGAATGACAAGACCACAACCGTTAGGCGGACTCTTTGGAGAGGTTGGCGAGGAATTCCGAGTTGCGGCGACTTTTGGCGAGGCGTTCCAGGACTTTTTCCGTGACTTCGACGGTGTTCATGGAGTCGGTGGTGAGGAGGCTCACCATGCGGCGGAGGAGGTTGACCTGGCGGCGGGTGGTCTCGTCGAAGAAGAGCTCTTCGCGGCGGGTGCCGGAGCGGGTGATGTCTATGGAGGGGAAGACGCGGCGCTCGGAGAGCTTGCGGTCCAGGTGGAGCTCCATGTTGCCGGTGCCTTTGAACTCTTCATAGATGACCTCATCCATGCGGCTGCCGGTGTCGACGAGACAGTTAGCGACGATGGTGAGACTGCCGCCGTTTTCAATGTTGCGGGCGGCGCCGAAGAATCGCTTGGGGGGATAGAGGGCGACGGGGTCCATGCCGCCGGAGAGGGTGCGTCCGCTGGAGGGGAGGGCGAGGTTGTAGGCGCGGGTGGCGCGGGTGATGGAGTCCATGAGGAGGAGGACGTGGAGTTTGGATTCGACGAGGCGTTTGGCGTGCTCCAGGGCGAGGTCGGTGAGGCGGCACTGGTCCTCGACGGACTCGTCGAAGGTGGAGGCGAAGATTTCGCCCTTAATGGAGCGTCGCATGTCCGTGACTTCCTCGGGCCGCTCGCCGATGAGGACTACCATTATATGTATGTCAGGGTAGTTGGCGGTGGCGCCGGCGGCGATTTGCTTGAGGATGGTGGTCTTGCCGGCCTTGGGGGGAGCGACGATGAGGCCGCGCTGGCCTCGCCCGATGGGGGAGAAGAGGTCGATCATGCGGGTGGTGAGATTGTCGGCGGTGGTCTCGAGAACGATTTGGTTTTCGGGGAAGATGGGGACGAGGTCTTCAAAGTTGGCGCGCTGGCGCGCGACGTCCGGGTGGACGCCGTTGACGTCGTCGACGCGGACGAGGCCGTAGTAGCGCTCGCCGCCCTTGGGGGCGCGGACGCCGCCGGTGACGGTGTCGCCGGCGCGGAGGCCGAAGCGTCGGACCTGGGACTGGGAGACATAGATGTCGTTGGGGCCGGCGCGGAGGCCGTTCTGCCGGAGGAAGCCGTATCCGTCGCCGAGGATTTCCAGGTTGCCGGTGCCTTTGAGGGCCTGCTGGTCCGGGAAATAGTGGACGATGCGGTTCATAATGTCCTCACGTCTGAGGCCGGCGAGGGAGACGCCGTTTTCCAGGCCCATGGACTGGGCCATGGCCATCAGCTCTTCCCTGCTTTTCTTGTCTAGCTCGGATACGTTTAGAAACTGTTCGGTTGTCACGGTGTACACCTTTCGCTATTTTGGGGCGGGCTTAGCCGCCGTGATGGGGATGAGAAGCCATGGATGTGGGGCTTAAAGAGCGGAGCAGATATGGGAGGTTATGCTTTGGACGCTTTGCGCCAGTCCTCCAGAAAGCGTGCTACACCTATGTCCGTGAGGGGGTGCTTGGCCATTTGGGTTAGGACGGTGAAGGGTATGGTGGCGATGTCCGCGCCAGCTTTGGCGGCTTCGATGCAGTGGAAGGGGGAGCGGACGCTGGCGGCCATAACTTTGGTGGTGACGCCACGGTCTCGATACGTGGCGAAGATCTGGGCGATTTCGGCGACGAGGTCCATGCCGCGCTGGCCGATGTCGTCGAGGCGGCCGACGAAGGGGCTGACGACGGTGGCGCCGGCCTGGGCGCCTAGGAGGGCCTGGTTGGTGGAGAAACAGAGGGTCTGATTAATTTTGATACCTTCGCGGGCCAGGGCGGCCATGGCCTGAAAGCCGGTGGCCGTGCTGGGGAGCTTGACCCAGGGGTTGTCTATCCAGGTGGCTATGTCTTTTCCTTCAGTAATCATGCCCTCAACGTCGGTGCTGACGACTTCTACAGATATCGGCCCATCGATAATGGCGGCGATTTCCTGGACTGCAGCCCTGTAAGCCTTGAAGCCGCCGATGCCGACCTTGGCGGCGAGGGAGGGGTTAGTGGTGACGCCTTTGACGACGCCAAGCCGGGCTCCCTGTTTGATTTCGTCAAGACTTGCTGTATCTAGGAATAACTGCACGGGGCCTCCACGGCTGTACGCATTATGATGAACCGGTTTAGTCTTTTGTGGTTAGCTAGCAGCGGGGGTCTCCGAAGCGCTGCGGTCCTCAACCTGGGACCTGCGCTGCGGGATTATGGGAGGGCCGTCTGTGGCGATGGGCAGGGCGGCCTGGTCGCCCTCACGGAGGGTCTTCATGGCGGCGCCAATGAAGTCGCGGAAGAGGGGGTGGGGACGGTAGGGGCGGGAGAGGAACTCGGGGTGGAACTGGGTACCCAGCATGAAGGGGTGTCCAAGGACTTCAGATATTTCGACGAGCTTGCCGTCAGGGGAGAGGCCGCTGGCGAGGAAGCCGGCGGCCTCAAGAGATTCGCGGTAAGAGTTGTTGAGTTCGAAGCGGTGGCGGTGGCGCTCGAAGACCTCCGGGGCGCCGTAGGCGCGGTGGGCAAGGGTACCCTCCAGGAGTCGACAAGGGTAGACGCCGAGGCGCATGGTGCCGCCCTTTTCGGTGACCTTTCGCTGGTCGGGCATTATGTCAACAACGGGGTGTGCGCAAGCGGTGTCCATTTCCGAGGAGTTGGCCTGGTGGAGACCGAGGATATTGCGGGCGTACTCGACGACCATGACCTGGAGGCCGAGGCAGAGGCCGAGGTAGGGTATGTTGTTTTCGCGGGCGTAGCGGGCGGTCTGAATCATGCCGGGGATGCCGCGGGGGCCGAAGCCGCCGGGGACGACGATGCCGCTGGCGGAGCGGAGGAGGTCCTGGGTGCCTTTATGCTCGACTTCCTCAGCGTGGACCCACTGAATTTCGATCTCCTGGCCGTGGAAGAGGCCAGCGTGCTGAAGGGCCTCTTTGACGGAAATATAGGAGTCTGGGAGTTCGACATACTTGCCGACGACGGCGATGGGGACGCTGCCTTTGGGGGAGGCCATGAGGTTGACCATGGAGGCCCAGTCCTTCATATCGCGGCCGGCGGAGTTGAGGCTGAGGGCGCGGCATATGAGGTCGCCGAGGCCCCACTCTTCGAGGATCAGAGGGACGCGATAGATAGTGTCCACGGTCAGGAGGGGTATGACGGCCTCTTTGGGGACGTCGCAGAAGTGGGAGATTTTCTCGCGAATGGAATCAGAGACGGGGAAATCGCTGCGGCAGATAATGGCGTCGGGCTGGATGCCGGCGGCGCGGAGCTCCTTGACGCTGTGCTGGGTAGGCTTGGTCTTGAGCTCGCCGGTGGCGGATATGTGGGGGAGAAGGGTGAGGTGGACATAAAAGACGTTATCGCGGCCTACCTCGTTGCGCATCTGTCGGATGGACTCGAGGAAGGGCTGGCCCTCCATGTCGCCGACGGTGCCGCCGACCTCGACGACAACGACGTCGGCGCGGGACTCCTGGGCGAGGGTGAGGATGCAGGCTTTGATTTCGTTGGTGACGTGGGGGGCCACCTGGATGGTGCCGCCGAGGAAGTCGCCACGCCGCTCTTTGGCGATTAGGGAAAGGTAAACCTGGCCGGCGGTGAGGTTGGAAGAGCGGGTGAGCTCGATATCGATAAACCGCTCGTAGTGGCCGAGGTCGAGGTCGGTCTCGCCGCCGTCCTTGGTGACAAAGACCTCGCCGTGCTGGTAAGGGGACATGGTGCCCGGGTCGACGTTGAGATAGGGGTCTAGCTTGAGGACTGAGACGGAGATGCCACGGCTTTTGAGGATGCGGCCTATGGAAGCGACGCTGACTCCTTTGCCGACGGAGCTAACGACGCCGCCAGTGACAAAGATGTACTTAGTGCCCATGACTGGTCTTTTTGATTTGATCTATGCGCTCGTCCATATGCACAGGTAAAAAAACGTAGAAGTAGTGGGGCGGTGAGGTGGAACTTCCAGCACGAATTGAGTTGCGGTATGTGCGGAGGGGGACAACAAAGGCATTGTAGAACTAATGAGGGGAGGTGTCAAGGCGCTTGGTGAAAATATAAGAGTTATCTTAGTTTGGGAACAGGGGAGGCCTGAAGGCAGGGGGCCCATGGACACTGGTGAGGTAGCCTAGGTTTTAAGCGGGAACCCTCATCACCCTTTATCTCGCCACGGCGAGCTTACAGCCCTCTTCTCCCGACTACGGGAGAAGAGGGAAAGAAAAAAGAAACACCACAACCCCCTCCTTCGACCAGTCTCAGGACGGCGTCTAGCTCCCTCCTCGCCTTACAGGCCGAAGGGGGAGTACCAGACACAGGCCCCCCTAGGCTCCCCAATCACGTCCGGCAATCTCCGAGAGACTACTATATGAAGAAGTCTACTTTATTATGTAAAGTTAGGCGGCATGAAAAGGATTTACCTACTGAATTAGATGATACTTATATTAAGGGGCTGTTGGGTGGACTGAGGGCAGACAGAGTTCGGTGACGAATGTGGAGTTTAGATAGGCGGGGATTGTGAATGGGTAGGGTGGGGTAGACGGTGGCTATGGGGGAACCCGGGGTGTCCAAGGGGGTCGGAAGAGAAATGGGAGGCGTTAGGGGGAAGAAGGGGAGGGGCGTTATTGTTTATCGGGCTTGGGGTACTTAATATAAGGCAACTTCAGTTTTACGGAGTTTTTTCATGCCATCAGAGGCGGGACATGGATTGGATGTGCGTTCCGGTCAGGGAATGACTCGAATAAATATGGGATGCGAGCATCAGCGGGGGATGCTTTATGTGGTGCCCGCGGAGAAGAGCTGGGTGTGTTCGGCGGAGATGCTGCCGGGGCACGCGCTGGCGGGGTTTTTGGGGGAGCTGGTGGCGGAAGGGGACGATAGAGTGAGTCATCTGATGCAGAAGTGGGGGATCTATTTCAGGCATATGCCGCTTGAGAGGGATACGGAGGAGGGCCGATAGATCGGCCTCCGCATTGAATAAGTGGTCGTGGCGGAAAGGAGGGGGTTAGCTGGCTTCGGCGCCGCCGGCGCTGGGCATGGGGCGGTCGTCCTGCTGGCTGGCCAGGTTGGGAGAGGGCGCGGGCTGGATTACAGGGGGGGCCTTTGCCGGCGCGGGCTCTCGCTGGGGGACGGGCTGAGGCTGGGGACGCTGAACGGGCCTGCCACTGAACAGCGCCTCCAGGTCTTCGCCCTCCACGGACTCATACTGGATCAGGTACTCGGCGACGCTGGTGAGCCTCTCGCGGTTGGCTTCCAGAATGCCCTGAGCCCGCTCGTAGGCCACCTTGATGATGCCCTGGACCTCGTGGTCAATCTCATCGGCCACGCGGTCGCTGTAGTCGCGCTCCTCGGTGATTTCGCGGCCAAGGAAGATGAGTTCCTGGCGTTTGCCGAGGGTTCGAGGGCCGAGCTTGTCGCTCATGCCGTACTGCTTGATCATCATGAGGGCGAGGCGGGTAGCGCGTTCGAGGTCATTGCTGGCGCCGGTGGTGATTTCACTGAACACAAGCTGTTCTGCGACGCGTCCGCCTAGAGCTGTGGCCAGCATGTCGTCAAACTGGTTCTTGGTCCAGAGGTGGCGGTCCTCTTCCGGCAGAAGGCGTGTGTAGCCGCCCATGTTGCCGCGAGAGATGACGGATATCTTATGGACCTTGTCAGCGTTGGGGAGCATAAAGGCGACGAGAGCGTGGCCGGCCTCATGGTAGGCGGTGAGGGACTTTTCCCTGGGACTGATGACTCGGCTCTTGCGCTCAGGCCCAGCGATAACCCGGTCGATGGCCTCTGCGAATTCAGGCGGGCCGACGAGCTTTTTGTTGCGGCGGGCGGCTAACAGCGCGGCCTCATTGACGAGGTTACCCAAGTCAGCGCCGCTGAAGCCAGGAGTCTGCTTGGCGATGATGTCGTTTTTAACATCAGGGGAGAGGGGTTTGCCCTTGGTGTGGACGCGGAGAATGGCCTCGCGGCCGGCAACATCGGGCAGGTCCAGGACGACGCGGCGGTCGAAGCGGCCGGGGCGCAGGAGGGCGGGGTCCAGGATGTCCGGTCGGTTAGTGGCGGCGATGATGATGATGTTGGTGCCAGTCTCAAAGCCGTCCATCTCGACGAGGATCTGGTTGAGGGTCTGCTCGCGCTCGTCGTGGCCGCCGCCCAGGCCGGCGCCGCGATGGCGACCGACGGCGTCGATTTCATCGACGAAGACGATGCAGGGGGCGTTGCGCTTGGCCTGGTCGAAGAGGTCGCGGACGCGGGCGGCGCCCACGCCGACGAACATTTCGACGAACTCGCTGCCGCTGATGGGGAAGAAGGGGACGGCGGCCTCGCCGGCGACGGCGCGGGCGAGGAGGGTCTTGCCGGTGCCGGGAGGGCCGACGAGGAGAACGCCGCGGGGAATGCGGGCGCCGAGGGAGAGGAAGCGGTCCGGGTACTTAAGAAATTCGACGATCTCTTGAAGCTCCGCCTTAGCCTCGTCACAGCCGGCAACGTCGGCGAAGGTGACGGTGGGGCGGTTGCTGAGGATCATGCGGGCCTTGCTGCGGCCAAAGTTCAGGGTCTGGTTGGAGCCGCTCTGGGCCTGACGCATCATGAAGATGATCAGCCCGCCGAAGAAGAGGAGGGGAAGGAAGTTGAGGAGGAGGCCGAAGTTGAAGCCGCTGGACCCCTTAAATACAACATCCACGCCAGTAGGGCCGGTGGGAACGCCTTCCTCGCGGAAGACCTGCATGACGTCGGTGCTTCTGCCGATGCGGCTCTTGAACTCATCGCCGTTCTTGTCGTTCTTGGCGGTGAGGGTCTCGCCTCTGAGTTCGACGGAGGTAATCTCGCCAGACTTGGCCCTAGATACCACCTCGGTGAAGGGGATTTCTTTGGAGCTGCTGAAGGTGGGGAGGATAGTGAAGAAAACTACGACTACAGCCGCGATGATGAGGAAGTAGAGGAAGCCGCTTCTCATCCAACGCTTACCGCTATTGTTTGTATTTTGGGGCTGATTGTTCATTAACTACCTCAGTCTGGCGATGGAAGGGGCCGCCGGGGGCTGCCACTCCACACACCAATAGTACGTTAAATCTGCGGAAAAATCAAAATTCTTGAGGACTAATCAGGCGGTTTATTCAGAAGGAACCGTTAACACAAAATATACGATTGAGCGGCTTGATTGGGTTTTGACGCGCTGAGGCGCTTGATGAATAAGACGCGCCTTGTTCTCATTCGGGATACCATCCCCTTAATCCCCTTCCTGCTGGAAGGGGAAGAGAAAATAAGGAATCAAAACCCCCTCTAGCTCCCCCTTCGCCTTCCAGGCCGAAGGGGGAGAACCAGAATGGGAGGGATTCCTACCTTGTCTGTTCTAAAGCGTATCACGGGTAAAAGTGGGGAGAGGATTAAATGGGAAGATAACTCACTGCTTTGCTTGCCTCGTACTGCCAATAAGCAAATGGGGCTAGAAGGATCCTAACTATGCAAGTATTTGAAATGTTTCCAGAGCGCCACCCTCAATCAGCATTAGGTGTCTGTTTATAGATAACGCATGTAACACAAACTTAACATTCCAGAAATAGCAACGAAACATGAGAGATGTAGAGTTCAGGGTGAAAGCTAGAAAGCTGCCAGGAGGCCTGCCCATGGGATTTACGGTGACGGAGCAAGGGGAGATGAAGCCGCTGAAGCGGACGGCGGATGAAGCAATGGAGGTGCTGAAGCGGCATAAGGTCAAGTTTGTGGACTTGCAGTTCACGGACATGCCCGGCCGACTGCATCACGTGACGGTGCCAACGCGGGTTATCGACTCGGGAGCTTTTGAGGAGGGGATACCCAAGCTGGACGGCTCGTCTATACGAGGCTTCACTGATATTCACAACTCGGACATGGTACTGATGCCGGACCCGTCTACCCTGGCTATCATCCCATGGATACCCGAGGAGCAGAGGACGGCGCGGCTTATATGCGATGTTCACTGGGGCTATGGGAAGGGTCGGTTCTCTCGAGACCCGAGGGCTATATCACAGAGGGCGGAGGAGGTGCTGAGGGCCAATGGATTCGACCACTCGCTGTGGGGACCGGAGATAGAGTTCTTTATATTCGACAGGGTACGATGGGACACGTCGTCGCCGCAGCGGGGGATGGGATACAGCATTGAGTCCACGGAGGCGGCGTGGAACAGCGCGGGGAGCAACTACCCGATCCGATTTAAGGAAGGGTACTTTCCAGTGCCGCCGCACGACTCGCTGATGGAGTTCCGGAGCAAGTGCAACCTGACGCTGGAAGGGCATTTCGGCATCGCCACGGACGCGCACCACCACGAGGTGGCAACGGCGGGCCAGTGCGAAATCGACATGTACCGGGACTACCTGACCACCATGGCGGACTCGTCGGTGACGTACAAGTACGTTATCAAGAACCTGGCGCATCAGGCGGGGAAAATCGCCACGTTTATGCCGAAGCCGATGTTCGGGGACAACGGGTCGGGGATGCACACCAACGTAAGCCTGTGGCGCAACGGGACGAACCTATTTTACGACGGCGATGACGAGTACGCGGAGTTGAGCCAGCTTGGCCGGTACTTTGCGGCGGGGCTTATACAGCACAGCCGGGCGCTGACGGCTATCTGCTGCCCGACGACCAACTCCTACCGGCGGCTGGTGCCGGGTTACGAGGCGCCGGTGAACGTGGCGTGGAGCCGGAGCAACCGGTCTTCCAACGTGAGGGTGCCGACGTACAAGCGGGGGCTAAGGTTCGCGGGGCAGAAGAGGCTGGAGTTCCGGACGCCGGACCCGTCGTGCAACCCGTACCTGTCCTTCGCGGCGGTGACAGCGGCTGGACTGGACGGCATCAAGCGGAAGCTGGACCTGCCGTCGCCGGTGGATGAGGATATCTACGCGCTGTCGGACAGGGAGAAGAGAGAGCGCGAGATTGGGGAGCTGCCGGGGAGCCTGCGGGAGGCCATCGAGGCGTTGAAGTCGGACATGGACTTCCTGTCGCCGATATTCACCGAGGACGTTCTGGACAAGATTATCCAGAACGGCGAGCGGGAGCATATGGAGGTGGCGGCGCGGCCACACCCGCAGGAGTTCCAGTTCTACTTCGACATATAGGGCAGATAGGCTAGGCACTGAAATGATGGCTGAGAGAAATGAGGCCCAGGAGTATGTCCTGGCCATGGCGCGGGAGAGCAACGTTAAGTTCATCCGGCTGTGGTTTGTGGATATCCTAGGGAATCTAAAAGGCTTCGCGATAACGGTGGAGGAGCTGGAGGACGCGCTGACCAAGGGCGTGGTGTTCGATGGGGCGTCCATAGAAGGGTTCACGCGCATAAGCGAGACGGACATGGTGGCGATGCCGGACCCGTCGACGTTTCGCATATTGCCGTGGCGGCCTAAAGAGAACGCGGTGGCGAGGATGTTTTGCGACATTCTGACGCCGGACGGCCAGCCGTTTCCGGGGGACCCTCGATTCGTGTTGAAGCGCAACCTACAGAGGGCGGCGAAGAAGGGGTTCACCTACTACGTGGGGCCGGAAATCGAGTTTTTCTATCTGAAGGGGCTGGACGACTTGAAGCCGCTGGACAGAGGCGACTACTTTGACCAGCTATCCATCGATCCGACGACGGACATGCGGCGGGACACGGTGCTGACGCTGCGGGAGATGGATATAAGCGTCAAATATTCACACCACGAGGGCGCGCCCGGGCAGCATGAAATCGATTTGCAATACACCGACGCGCTGACTATGGCGGACCACGTGATGACAGCGCGGACGGTGATTAAGGAGGTGGCGTACCGCCATCACCACTACGCGACGTTTATGCCCAAGCCCTTCGGGGATGTGAACGGGTCGGGGATGCATATTCATCAGTCGTTGTTCAGCGGGGAGGACAACGCGTTTTTCGATGACAAGGACCCGTACAAGATGTCACACATCGGGAAGCGGTTCATCGCGGGGCTTATCAAACACGCGCCAGAGATAACGCTGGTGACCAACCAGTGGATAAACTCGTACAAGAGGCTGGTGCCCGGATTCGAGGCGCCGATATATATATCGTGGGCTTGGATAAATCGAGGGGACTTGATAAGGGTGCCGGCGTACAAGCCGGGGAGGCCGGACTCGGTGCACATCGAGTACAGGGCACCGGACCCGTCGTGCAACCCATACCTGGCGTTTTCGGCGATGCTGGCGGTGGGGCTGGCGGGGATTGACGGCGAGTATGAGACGCCGCCGGCGCTGGAGAAGAGCGCGTCGCACATGACGGAGGATGAGCGGAGGGAGATGGGGATCCGGCAGCTGCCGCAGAGCCTGTGGGACGCAACGGGACATGCGGAGAGGAGCGGGGTGCTGGCGGAGGCGCTGGGGAGCCCGCTGCTGGAGACGCTGATACAGAACAAGAAGATCGAGTGGGACAAGTTCCACTCGCACATTACGGACTACGAGCTGCAGCGGTATTTGCCGATGTTGTAGGCGTGTGGCGGGCGCGGCTGTTTGTGAAAAGCCAACGCGTTTTTATTCAGGGCGAACTCATCCCCCTTAGTCCCCCTTCTCTTTTCGGAGAAGGGGGAAAGAAAAAGAACCACCACAACCCCCTCCTTCGACCAGGCTCAGGACGGCGTCTAATACCAAATCTGGATGATAATGGCAGGAAATAGAGGGCAGTGTGTACCCTACATAGGCTTCTGCGGTGGCTGTGTGGCGCACAGTTAATGGGAAGAACCTGGCGGGGTCTCTACTGCCGATACAGAAGACTTAACCGTCACCTTTATGCCGATTTGGTATAACTCCCCCTTCGGCCTGGAAGGCGAAGGGGGAGAACCTGATGGAACGGGGACCAACACCATGCCCACAGGAAGATGAGAAGAAAAAGGCGAGGGCCGACCCTCCTGCAGCGGACGGCCTCCATATCGTATAGGGAATAGCGGTGGTGAAGCGCCCCTTGGTGAGTTTGAGAATGGGCTGCTTTATAAGAAACACGCCTAGTTTTCATTCGGGATACCATCCCCTTTATCTCGCCACGGCGAGCTTGCAGCCCCTTTCCCGATACATCGGGACTCAGGAATCGCCTGCTGGAAGGGGAAGGATTAATTGAATCACCTCATCATCCCCCTTCGACAAGCTCAGGGCAGGCTCTAGCCCCTTCTTCTCCTTTTCAATAGGAGAAGAAGGGGAATCAGACGGGAACCCATCCTTCCACCAACTGGCGCTACATGACTTCGTGGGGAAAGAACAGCTACAACACCAAGAGAAGCTATATTCGGTGTGCTATACTGCGATGCAATTAGACGCGGTATTTTAGCATATGCGCACATTCCGGCTGGCCCTGGCCCAGATAAACTCGACTGTAGGCGACCTGGAAGGGAATTGCCAGAAGATTTTGCGTTATGTTGAGGAGGCGAGGGCGGCGGAGGCGGACCTGGTGGCCTTCCCGGAGCTGGCTATCACCGGGTACCCGGCGGAAGACTTACTGTTCAAGACGTCATTCATCGAGGACAACGCGAGGATGATGCGGCGGGTGGTGGAGGCGTCCAAGGGGATATCAGTGGTGGTGGGGTTTGTGGACGCCAGGGGGGACATCTATAACGCGGCAGCGGTTGGGTACGACGGGGTGCTGGTGGACGTGT
>VGZZ01000064.1 GCA_016872285.1 SAR202 cluster bacterium
ATACGGGGAAACCGATGGTGTGCCGCTGGATGAACTTGGTGTAGCGGTTGGATTCGGCGGTGGCGTGGCCCCCGTGGACGGCGATGGTGCAGTTGAGCTTTTCGGCCTCGGCGTAGAACTTGTGGTACTTCTTGTCCCCCAGCAGCCCGAAGCCCACCGCCGCCACAAACACCCCGCTAAACCCCAGCTCCGTCACCGCCCTACGCATCTCCTTAATCGACTCGTCCACATTAGGGAACGGCAGCAGCGCCACCGACTTGAACGCCGCGTTGTTCTTGAGCCAGTTGTCGTGCACGTAGTTGTTGTACGCGCGAGTAAGCGCCACCAAATAATCGTCGTCCGTTATGACCGAATACGCTAGCAGCGTGGTTGGGAACAAGACCATGGTCTCCATGTTCCCTTCCTTAGCGGTCTTCAGCCAGTCCTTCTGCGTGGGAAACCCCTCCGGCCCATTGGCCCCCAGCTTGCCGCCCAGCGTCACGTCAAACCACGTGTGGATAGCCGTTATTCCGCCGCCGATAGTCCCCTTCTTATCTGGATAGTATCGATGGATCCGCTTTTTTATCTCCCCATACGGGCCTTCCATGTACTTAATCAGGTCCTGCTCAGGCTCGTTTATATGGCCGTCCGAGTCGATTACGCCGTAGGGTATGTTCACTTTCATCTCGTATTCTCCTGTGTCGCCATATTGGAATTGCAAGACCACAATACGTCGAATCTCAGAGGCTTGCTGACGTAAGTTTACTCGATGCCTTTAGTGTGTCAAGCTTCGTAACCGAACTCTATATCTATCCAGCCAGGTCGTACATCATGCAGAGTGGCGCAACCTCCCATCTTCCAATAGACTCATGCCACTCAATTCTCTCTTTCTAGGAGACGCTCAATGGATCTCAAACTTCAAGGTAAAGTCGTCCTCATATCCGGCGGCAGCAAGGGTATCGGCCTCGCCACCGCCCGCGCCTTCGCCGACGAGGGCGCCAGCGTCGCCATCTGCGGCCGTACCCCTGCCGACCTCCAGGCCGCCCAGCAGGAATTATCCAGGCGAGGCGTCAAGATAGCCGCTGTCCAGGCCGATATCTCCACCCCCGCTGGCGCTGCCAAGTTCATCGACGACAGCGCCTCCCAGCTAGGCGGCATCGACGTCCTCGTAAACAACGCCGGCGGCGGCTTCGGCGGCAGGTCCGTCCTCACCACCACCGATGAGGAGTGGCAGAAGACCTACGATTTAAACCTTTTCCAGGCTGTCCGGCTTACCCGCCTCGCCGTCCCCCACATGCAGCGTAAAGGTTCCGGCGCCATTATCAACGTCGCCTCCATCTCCGGCTGGTCGCCCCAACTGGCCGGTACACCCCAGTACGGCTCCGCCAAAGCCGCCCTAATCTTTCTCACCGAGCGTATCGCCCTGGAATTGAACCAGTACAATATACGAGTCAACGTCGTCTCGCCCGGCTCCATCCAGCGCACTCAAGGCTGGGACCGCTTCAAGCGCGAAAACCCCGCCGCCTTCGATAGGTATGTTCGCGACGGTTTCCCCATGGGCCGCCTCGGCAACCCTGAAGAGGTCGCCGACGTTATCGTGTACCTCGCCTCCCACCGCGCCCACTGGATCAATGGCCGCCACGTCCCCGTCGACGGCCTGGAGCAGCCCGTCCCCGTCCATGAGCGCCGCCCCTGGTAAATATTTACATAACAAAGCCGAAACTCGTCGAAACTAGCCTTTAAAATGCTTGTTGCCTTGCATGCCCCCTGTCTACCCTTAGTACAACTGCTTTCTACCCACCCTCATCTAAAGGAGCTAGACATGGGCGTCACCATCTCCCAAGCTGCGACTACCCTCGGCGTGTCGGAAAAGACTGTCCGGCGTCGCATCAAAAGCGGCACCCTCCCCGCCGCCCTCGTCGGCGACCCTCCCCACTACGAAATCGACGCCGAGATCGTCAGAGGTCTTCAGACCCAAAATCTCCAGGATGACGCCCACGATGATGACGACGCCGACTTTGACAAAGGTTACCTGTCCTTAATTCATATCCTTCAGGACCAGCTTCAGGAAAAGGACCGGCAGATCAAAGAGCTGCACATCCTCCTCCAGGGCTCCCAGGAAAACTACAGCCGAATGCTCACCTCAGGCAACGGCCACAAAAAACACTGGTGGTGGCCCTTTAAGTAACCGTGACTGCTCCTTAGTTGCAAGCCTTTCTAGCCTTAAATAGAATAGGGGTAATTTAGCAGCCGCTTATAGCGGCAATAGGGGGTAGCCGTGAACAACACTTCAACCATCACCGAAAACCGCTTCTCCAGAGTCTTCGGCGCACCCAAAGAGCGCACCGTCGCCAAGGTCAAGGACGCCATGTCCCAGGTCGTCATGGACTTTATAGCCCGTTCGCCCTTCCTCGTCATGGCCACCAGCGACCCCTCAGGCAACTGCGACGCCTCCCCCAAGGGCGGTAAGCCCGGCTTCGTCCGTGTCCTCGATGACAGACGTCTCATCATCCCCGACGTCGCCGGCAACAAGCTCTTCCAGTCCTACCTAAACATGAACGATAACCCCCACGTCGGCCTCGTCTTCCTCATCCCTGGCTGCAACGATACCGTCCGCGTCAACGGTCGAGTCTCCATCCTCTCAGCCCAGGAGTTGGAAAAGCTGAACATCCAACTCTCCATCAGCAACCCCGACGACAACTCCATCCAGCTTCAGGGCATCCTGGTCGACGTGGATGAGTCCTACACCCACTGTCCCCGCGCCCTCAAGTTCGCCGAGCTCTGGAACATCGACAACATCAAGGACTGGCAAGCCGCGAGCAGCCGCCGACCCGCCTAAGTGTCCCTTGTCCTTTATACACGCCGCTTTATATAACTGCCTTCTTAAACAGCATATATCAAGCGAATAGCCTATAATTTATAACGTTGGGGCTGTAGCTCAGTTGGGAGAGCACATGCTTTGCAAGCATGGGGTCACGGGTTCGAATCCCGTCAGCTCCACCAGCTAATTAACTTCCGTACTTAAGAAACCCTGGAATTTTCAAGAATTGCGGCAGGCATTTCTATCATCATTTTTGCCGCCGATTGTTCTCCAACCAGGCTTTTTAGTTCGTCAAACCCCTTTCTTAAATCCGGTCCCCGTGGTCCTTCAGGCCTATGGGTGTCTGACGCGACTACATGGACAAGCCCCCTCTTTATCAGGACTTGCGCAGCCTTCTTGGCCTTGCTTCCAAAGCTGCCCACTGGACTTCCTGCGGTGACCTGCGCTAACACTCCCCGGCTCACGGGCCCAGTCAAAAGTTCAGGCTTCTCCTGTAGTTGTTGTCGCCGCTCTGCATGAGCAATGATAGGCCGTAACCCTTTGAGTTGAAGTTTGAATAATACATCTTCCCAATAAATGGGCAGGGCACTATGCGGCAGCTCCACTAAGATATAGCCAGAGTTATTTATAGTTAAAGCGTTGCCCCTATCAAACTGTTCTGGCGGGTTCAAATCCAGAACATTTTCCATGCCAGGAACTATTTTTATAGATAGACCCGCGCGCTCAACAAACTCGTTCAAGTTTTGGCACAGTTTCAATAGGTGCCCCACATCAGGCCAGAGCGCCTTCACGCCGCCGTGTGTCGTAGCTGCCATGACTGATGTGCCGGACGCAGCCGCAACCCTTAGGATACACACGGAAGCGTCCAGAGTCTGTGGTCCATCGTCCACCGCGGGTAGAATATGGGTGTGAATGTCTACAAACCCATTGGCAAGCCTATAGTTGTTCGTCATAAGGTTACTAGGTCACAAGGCGGCAACCCCGACCCAACATCCATCTGTTTAGGGTATTCTGGATGTTATATGGTGCGGTGCTCATCCCGCCTGAAACTATATAACCAATTATGCTTTTCGGCTCTCCGCAGAGTGGGAGTAATAATAGCAGGGCCGCCAGCTTAGCAGCGTCTCCTTCCAATTCAGCCTTGCGGACCCCGCCGCTGGTTCCATCACCCGCACAGGAGTATTTACGGCAGGCCTGTCAGCCGGTACCTATCGAGATTCCGTCGTGGTACAGGACGTAGACAGGGCCACCGGCGCGGTTATGGAGGGTAAGGCCACAGTGGCTATTTTTCAGACGGGGCAGAATAGGACGCCCGCCTCCTTGAGAGTCTTCCCTACGGCGCTAGTCGTGGAGCAGCGCGAGAACATCCAATTGGCCGCTTATGCGGTGGACGCCAATGGCCTTCTGGTGCCGGGAACTTCCATTGCCTGGGAGCTTTTAGATTCCAGGGCTGGCTCCCTGACAAGCCTGGGCCGCTTCTCCGCGGGCAATCGAAGTGGCAGTTTCCCGGACTCCATCAAAGCGTCCATACTCAACACCTACATCCAGGTCATCTTAGATGTTCAAATCATAGACCCCCTCCAGCGAGAAACCCAACCCTTCGCCTCCATATCGCCCCAGGTAGTGACTGTCATCCCAGGCCAGCCTGTGGAGTTCGTTGCCACTGCCTTAGACTCCAGGGGCCGAGTTATTACTCCACTTCATGTTACCTGGCGGCTGGAAAGCAGTCGGGCGGGCACTCTATCTGCAGGCGGCAGATTCGTCGCCGCCGACGCCCCGGGTATATACGATAACTTGGTTAGGGCGCACATCAACGCGCCCGACTATGAAGGCGGCTATTCCACCAGGGCTTCCGCCACCGTCATCGTCACCCAGCCTCCCACAACCGACTCCGGCCTCGGCCCCGCCCTGCAGCCCGCCATATTCCCGGCCCGTGTGGAGCTGTCCCCCGGCCAATCGGAGACCTTCGTTATCGTTGGGACCGACGATGCGGGCCTCCCTCTGCACAATTTGAAAGTTCAATGGCGTCTCGCCTCGCCGGAGCTTGGCCAGATAAGCGCCAATGGCCGGCTGACCGCCGGCAGCGCCCCGGGTATGTATGCGGACGCCATTGTGGCTGAGATAGAAGTCCCTTCACCCAACGGGACCACCATCAAGGAGGCCAGGGCTGCGTTAGTGGTAAGAGGCCCCCTTGATCGTGTCGAAGTCAGGCCTGGGTTCGCTGAAGTCGGGCGCAATGGACGCTTTCAGTTCCTCGCCGTCGCCTTCGATGCCAACGGCGTCAGCCTCCCAAACGTCCAATTCCAATGGGACATGGCGGACTCGAGCGCAGGCAGCATTGACCAGCGCGGCCTCTTTACGGCGTCGGGATCGCCTGGCTCCTACAATGACGCCGTCAGAGTCAAAGCCGTCCAACTGCTGGAAGTGGAGTGACCCCCGTAACATCTGCTTTGTTTGCTCTGGGCATTACAAGTTGGACAGGATAGTCTGGGCCCTTCTGACTTCTGTCTGGCTACTTTCTTATAGTGACTCACACTAAGGCCTTGCCTTATGAAAAACCATGAGCCTTTTGGGCGGAAGGGACTTGGAGTCTCGTCTGGTTCTCCCTCTTCTCCTATTGCAAAGAGCCTGTCCTGAGTACCCCCGAAGGAATAAGAGGGGGATAGAGCCTGCCCTGAGCTTGTCGAAGGGGGGTGATGAGGTGATCCTATTCTTCTCTTCCCCTTCCAGCAGGCTGTACTCAGTCCCGGTGCAGTCGGGGAAGGGGCCAGGGGATGGTATCCCGATTAAGACCAGACATGTATTGTGCGCCACACGTCTTGAATGTGGGGGTTAGAAATCATCCAGAGGTTATCAATGGAACGAGATATGAGACGTGTACTAGTTGCTGTGAGACGTCTCCAGGCAATCTCCATAGTAAGAGGAATAGACCTGCCCCAAACCTACAAACGCGACGCGCGTTTCCTCAGCAGCGTCAGCCTCTCCTTAGCCATATCAATCGCCGGCACCGGCGAAGGATCAACACCCTGCAAGATCGCCAGGTAATAGCTTGCGTAGTCCCCCAGAAGCACCGTTGAAAGTATCTGGCTCGGCGGCGTCCCGCCATGTCCCTCAACTACCCTGTAGCCTATGCCGCGCTCCCGTAAAAACTCCTCCGCAATCATATAACGATGCTCCAACTCCTCACCCAAGCATCCAGGCTTCAACAGGACAATAAAAGCCTCTCGTCCTACGTGGGACGGAAGGGAATACCCCTGTATCGAATTGTGCTGCGCCTCGGGTAAGATTTCAAAGAAAGCCCACGACTTAGCGTTCTCGTTTAACTGCGTCTTCCACCGCCTGGCCACCCCGCTGAAAATCCCCGCTCCATACACCACTATAAGGCGGTCTCTGACCTCCCGAGCCAGCCTCTTGGCCGCATTGGCGGACGTTGGGTTCTCCACCGCCAGATTAGGAGCAAATCCATCCAGTTCAGCCAGCGCGGACATCAACTCCGATGACTTATCACTGATAAGGCCAAGCTTCATAAGCAGCCCCAGGGGGACAAGGAAACTGTATCCAAAGGCGCTGCGAGGTTCGCCCTTGTAGTTGATTTCGAATAATGGAACGCCGCATCTCTTTGACTCTTCCCTTAACGTTCCTCCCGTGGTGATAGACACTACTTTGCACTTCTTGCTGACCGCTTGCCTGAAGGCGGAAAGGGCCTCCCTCGTCTCGCCCGAGTTGCTGCAAACAAGAACTAAAGTGTTCTCGTCGGCGAAATGTGGAATGCTGTAATCCCGGCACACCATCATCGGCAATTCGATTTCTGACGACACCAGGTCCGCCGCAAGCTCCCCGCCAATGGACGACCCCCCCATCCCTGCGACAACCACCCTGTTTACCTTCGCATACTTGGCCGGAATCTCGAATGCCTGAACCCTGTTCCAGGCTTCGCGGCACTGGGCTGGGAATTTACGTAGCCGCTCCCTCATTCCGGACGGGTCTTTGGAAAGATACGCTTCCGGCGTATCCAGACTATCGGAATTATTGATTCCCAATTTGTGTGTCTTAGCGTTGCTTAGTATGGGGTCCCGTCCCGAATAGTAGCTGGCTGCAAAACGGCTTGTATGATAACACACGGGTTATCCAATCGTAGCTGTTTGGCACGCCCTCTTTTATGAATTCCGGGCTCCTTTAGGCGTGACAAACCAGGTGCCGCCAAGTCTCTTTCCGATCCTCTTACTCCGCCGCCTGAACTCTCGACACCAGCCTCCCCTGCCTATCGTTAACCTCTTCCAGCATCGACTTCGCGTGCGTGCTAGACTCCATCGATATCGACGCCTCCAGCGCCTCCGCCGACTCGTCCATCTGTCCCAGGTCCCTTAAAGCCCACCCCAGCAGATACAATGTCTGCGCCTTCGACGATGCGTCACTCGCCAATGAGGTCGAGGTTTGCAGCGTGGCCAACGCTGCCTTCGGCTGCCTCGCCTGTAACTGTGCAGAAGCCAGCACCGTGTGCGACTGCCAGTACTTCGGCAGCAGTTGTGCCAGGACTTCGTAATTTCGGACCGACTTCTCATGCCACCTCGCGTCCATCTGCGCTATATAAGACGCGAACTCTCCCAACCTTGCCCACACCCTGTGGTCCATCGGATTGTACGCCACTGCGGCCTCTAGCCCCTTATACCCCTCCGTCAGCAGTCTCAACTTCTCCTGTCGATTTTTTGTTTCGTCGCTCAGCCTTTTGAGCGCCAGCGCCCTCCTGATCTGGTAGGGCCCCACGTCTGGAGTCAGCCTCACCGACTTGTCGATTTGTATCGCGCTGGCCGGCAGGTCCCCCGACTCAAGGCTCCTCTCTGACGATGCTGCCCCCATCGCTGCTTGCAAATGGTTGATGTTGGTCTGCCACACAAAGACCAGACACCCTACAGTCGCCGCCACGCCTACCCCCAGCTTCCAGTGCGTAACTTGGACCGACCGCTGAGGCTTCAATGGACTCGTTTGCGATTTGACTACGCCTGTCATGCCGGCCATCGCTATTGCCGCCACGCCCAGACCGGATAGCGCCCAGAACATAGACGTATCCGCCACCCGCGGGACACCCACCAGTTGCTCCACCGTCCGGCCCATCACGATTGAGCAAGTAAGAATCAGGGCCGATTGCAGCCAGACAGGATAAACTGCCCCTCGACTTCTCAGCAGCCAGACCAAACACGCCAGGCTAAGCGACATCAAGAACGCTAGACGGCTCATGAGGCCTAATATCCCCAGTTCCGCCAAGTCCTGCAGTATAAAATTGTGCGCATGGCCCGCCCTGCCGCTCGTTGTGTGCGATGTCTCGGCCAGCGGCAGCACATAGTCCAACGATTCCGGCCCTGTCCCCAGCAGGTACATTGACGCCGGGCTTGGACGCTCCGGCAGCTCCGGGAATCGCTCTTCGTCGTACCACTCTCTGTTCAAAATAAGATTGGCCGTCTGCCGCCACCAGTTCATCCTGCCGGTAAACGACCCGCTCGTCACCTCTCCATAGATGCTCGCTGCCCTGTCCGCCGTCGCATTCTGCGGGCCCGAATTATTTCCCGCGCCGCCCGTCGGCAATAAGGTAATCGCGAACGCCATCCCCGCTGAAGCCATAACTACTAGAAGCAAGGCGCAAAATCTCCGGCCCCCGCAAAATACCAGCGTCGCCCCCAGAAACGCCGCCACGCCTACCGCTGTCCCAACCCACGGCCCTCGGCTCAAAGTAAACGCCAGCCCCGCCATCTGCGCCGTCAATAGCGCCATTGTGATAAGCCCCGGCCACCACATCCGCTTCCCGTCGCTCATCCACAGGCTAGCCGCCATCGTCGCCAGAATCGTCATCAGCAGGAACGACCCCGCGAATATCGGGTTCCCCATCGATGCCGTCGACCTGGCCGCATCCCTCTCCAGGAACGGAGCGTTTCCAAAGTGCTGCGCGATTGCGTACCCGCCCGCCGCCGTCCCGCTCAGGACCACGGCCCACAAGATGCGCTGCGCCTGCGCCTGGCTTTTTACATGCGTTGCGATGACAGCGAAGATAGCCACGTACGACGCGATGTTGTAAAAGCTATACCCGTCGAACCCTGGGTCATGCCCCCACAGGCTGACCCTCCAAATCGGCGAAAATACCGTGGAGAGAAATGTGGCTCCCAGGAACAAAAACGCGCAAGCCCACACCCAATTCACTCGTGTAAATTTTAGCGGCTCCTGCCTGACCCCCGGCGCGCTCTTCCCGGACCGCCCTGCGCCGCCTGAAAACGCCCACTCCAGCGCCCACAACGCCATCAGCGCCGCCGCCGCCGACCGCACCAACGCCACCTTTGGCACTTCGCTGTGCCCCAGCATCCACTGCTCTGGCGCCAAGACCACACCCACCAGCCCCACTGCCATGAGCCAGCACGCCTCCTGCAGCGTCCTTATAATCAGCAAAGGCCTCACAACGTCCCCGTTTTGGACCGGCGCTTCGGCCTTCTTCTGTCTCGTGGCCAAATGACCCCCGGAAGCTTTCCAGAAGATAAAAATAAATAACCATTACATTAAGGACTCAGTCAGGTTTCATTCCAATAGAGCCAGCACCTAATCTTGGTTAGGGAACTCTCCATATGCCCAGGGAGTTTCCCCACTCCAAAAAGAATGGCTTGGCTTACGCATACCACGCGTTATTTGAGCAGACGAGGCATTGGGATGGGTCTCCTCAGGTACACCTTCTTCTCCTACCTTGTCGAAGTTGAGGACGAAGGACGAAATCTCCCCATCCTTAGCATCTATTCAATCGGGGAGGCTCGTCCGCCGTGGCGGATCGGCCCGATGTGAATTGGAAAAGGGGCTAGGGGATAATGAGGTGATCTTCATTTCTCTTCCACGTCTAGCAGACGCGTGATGCACATTGAGGGCTTGGCTTATGGAAAACCACACGCTTTTTTACCGACGGGATTTGGGTATCTCCTCAGGTGCTCCCCCTTCGGCCTGGAAGGCGAAGGGGGAGTTAGAGGGGGTTGTGGTAAATCTTTTTCTTTCCCTCTTCTCCCGTAGTCGGGAGAAGAGGGACTAAGGGTGATGAGGGTCTTCCGCTTAAAATCAAGGCCTACTTTTCATAGAACCCACCAAAAACACCCCACATCTTGTGCCCCAACACCAAAGCAGCCCAGAGACACGCCCTGCTAAACTCCCCCAAAATCGCGGAGGCCGCATCTGAACGGTCTCGTCATATCCGCCAAAGACCTCGGCAGTTTCGCCCTCGACGGCGCCTGCCAGCGATGCCTCTGGCTCAAACTCCACCTTAAACGCTTCCCCTACCAGACCTTCCCGGGCATCTTCAGCAGCATCGACTCCTATAATAAACACGTCGTTAACCGCTATTTCCATCGAGAGCGATGTCTTCCCGCCTGGCTCGCCCCCCTTGGAGAAATCGACCAGTGCGTCGACCCGCCCCACTACTCCAAATTCTCCCTCACCGACCCCTCCACAGGCGTCACCCTCCGCGGCACTCCCGACGCCATCTTTCACATGCGTGGCGGCGGCCACACCATCGCCGACTACAAGACCGCTCGATACACCCCGGGCCAGGAAACTCTCCTCCCCATCTACCACGCCCAGCTAAACGGCTACGCCTACCTCGGCAATCGGCTGGGCCTCTCCCCAGTCTCCAAAATCGTCCTCGTCTACATGGAGCCTGTCACCGACCCGGCCACCGCCTCCCTCCCCCAGTCCGTCAACGGTCAAGGCTTCATCATGTCCCTGGCCGCCCGAATCGTTGAAGTCCCCCTGGAACCCGACAAGCTAATCCCCACCCTGCTCCATAAAGCCTCCACCCTCCACAAACTGCCCTCACCCCCGCCCTCCACCAAAGACTGCAAAGACTGCCCCATCCTCTCCGATATGTTCCGCGCCATCAGTTCTTAACGGCGTTCATTTTTGCTTCCCATGTGAACGCCTAGTAAGGACTACGATATGGCGTTCATGAGAGAGTTGATGGCCTGCGAGAAAATTCCTTCTCCCCTTGTGGGAGAAGGTGTAGGATGAGGGGTGATACCCTAGCACTACAAGACACAAATTAGAGCCACCTCACACTGTTCTCTCCAATTTAGTCTGGAAGAACCAGCACGCCTCACCTTGAGACTTCGCCCCCCCCC
>VGZZ01000065.1 GCA_016872285.1 SAR202 cluster bacterium
GGCCCCCAATTACGACTTCCGTGGCTTCTACACCTCCCTTTTGGAGCAGCACATGAAGATGGACTCCAAGTCCGTCGTCGGCGGCGCTTTCGAGCAGCTCCCCTTTATCAGAAAGTAAACTAGCCGCTCGATACCGACTCAGAAACCAAAGGCCCCCCGTAAATCGGGGGGCCTTCTCTTTTGCCTGATATTACGACCGGCGGTTGCCAGCGGCAGTTAAAACTTGGCAATGTAACGGCCTTTCTTATGAAAAACCACAAGCATTTTGAACAGTTTGAACAGACGGAGTTTGGGGTCTTGTCTGGTTCTCCCCCTTCAGCCTGAAAGAGCCCGCCCCAAACTGACATATATCGCGGAGTCCGATGCAATCGGACCTCTCCAGAGTATCCCCGAGGGACGAAGAATGGGTTAGAGCCTGCCCTGAACTTGTCGAAGGGGGATGATGAGGTGATTCAATTATTCCTTCTCCTTCCAGCAGGCTGTACTCAGTCGCGATGCAGTCGGGGAAGAAGGGGTCAGGGGATAGTATCCCGATTATGACTAGTTAATGTACATGAAGCACGCGACTTGAAGAGAAAGGGGAAGGCCCCGGCTCGTACGAGTCTAATGGCCTTAGCCCTATCGGTCTAAGGCCTGACGGGGTCCGCCTCCGTCAACATGCCAAACAGAATAACCTGCCCCGCCGTCGGCTCCGCCGCGCTGCCATCCGCCGCCTCAACCGACACACCGAGCCACTGATACTTGCCGAAGTCGTCCACCGGCTCAAGCACCGCCATGCCCCAACCCTTGTCGTCCACACTCAACGGCCCCTGGCTCTCAGGCCTGCAGGCGGACTTACGAAGCCAAGCCTGGTATTGCATCGATGACGACAGCATAGTAAGTCCGGTAACCACCAGTATGCTGTTCTGAGTTGATGGATTGAAAATAACTCTGCCTTCAATGTCTTTGTTAGTGGAAGACAGGTCGGAGACCTGGGTGTCAGGCAAGGCCAGCAGATATAAGAGGTGTCGCTGCGTCTTCAAAGCGTCCAGGGACTGCTGTCCGGAAATGCTGAGTTGATACATCTGCGTGACCAGGTCCTTGCCCTCCCGGGTCACCTCTGTCACCTTCGCTCCTAGCTGCGTGCTCTCCGTCGTCAGGTGGTCCACCTTTTCAGCCATGGCGGCACTGCCCTTCCCCAACTCCGCGACCTGCCGCGCCACTTCCTGGTTATCGCCCCTCAGGTTGGCCACCTCTTCGCCCACCGACTCGTTATCCTGCTCTAGGCTGGCCACCTGCTCCGTCAACGTCTCGTTGGAGTTTCTAAGCTCCGCCATCATAAACGCCAGCACGCTGCCCAGGATCACGATGACCAGGACTGCCGTCGACAAAGCAAAAGCCGGCACCAGGGATGGTCCGCGCCGCGGCCTGGGCGCGGGCCGGCCCTTCAAAACGTTCTTGAGCACCCTCGCGGGCGGCGGCGTCTGCTCCGCCGCGGTCGACAGTCGGGTTGTGACTTCCCTGAACTCACGCAGCGCGGTCTGGCACCAGACGCAGCCTTCCAGGTGCTGCGCCACCAGGGCCGAGTCTTCATCCCCCAGGGCGTTCAGGGAATAAGCTGGCAGCAGGTCCTCTATATCTCTGCAATTGGTCATACTTTTAAGATTGATTCTCGAATATTGCTCGAAGTTTCTGAAGTCCCAGACGCATCCTGGTTTTCACCGTTCCCAGGGGTTGGTTCAGCGCCTCCGATATTTCAGACTGGGAAAAGCCCTGAAAATAGGCCATCACCAGCACCTTTCGCTGGTCGTCCGGCAGGCTCTCCAGCGCCCTCACCACCAGCTGCCGGTCTATATTGCGATGGGCCTCGTCTTCCGTATGCACCAGGCTTAGGGCCTGCAGGTTGAACATCTCGTGGGCCATCTTATCCGTCGATTCTCTGGCCCGCTTGGCGGAGCGCACGTGGTCGATTACGCGATGGTGGGCAATGCTCATGAGCCACCCCTTGGGCGACCCGCGCTGGACGTTGTAGGTGGAAGCCTTGAGCCATAAGGAGAGAAACACTTCCTGTGTAATCTCTTCCGCGACAGCTTCGTTCTTCAACATAAACTTGGCGAGCGAGAAAACTGCCGTGGCGTGACGGTTGTAGAAGCATTCCAGGGCATCCTTTTCACCGCTGGCTATCAAGGTTAGAAGATTTTCATCCCCTAAATTGTCATAAACTGCCACCTGCTCCCCCTTACCAGGTGACGCCCAACTCCCCCTTCCAATGTCAGTTACGAAAACTGACGCTCATTGGATTCAGGGCGTGGCTAGTTCAGCGTCGCAATGGTTTTCCACAATCCCTGGATCTGATCCTTAACTTGCTGTGCATCCTCTACCTGAGGCCAGGCTTTTAAGTAACTCTCCAGGTCCTCAATGGCCCTCTTGTACTGGCCCATCTGCTGAAATATCCAGGACCGCTCCTTAAGATTGCTCCCCATATAGGGGTCCAGGATGGCTATCCTGTCTGCCGCCGCCAGCGCCTTTGCGTACTCTCCCGACCGGCTGTATATCCCCTTCAAGTTACTCAAAAGCCTCACCAGAAACTGCTTCTTGGTGTAAGGCTCAAAAAACCGCTCATGCAGCTCAACCTTGTCGCCATACATCTTCCCCACCATCTCCACACAGTCCGACTTGGATATCACCCGCCCCCGATGGAACGGGTCGATGTAATAATCTCGTTCCGGGGTGATGGCCCTGATAACCAGATGTCCCGGCAATCCTATGGCATCGAACTGAATCCCCAGCCTGAGTCCTACCTCCATATAAACCAGACTGAGGGCTATCGGCATACCTCTGCGCCTGTCCAGGACCCGGTTCAGATAAACGTTGTCGGGGTTGTAATAGTCTTTCGCGTCCCCCTTAAACCCTTCTTTCACGCTCATATATAGGCCCAGCGACTCCAGCTTGGACGTAATATTCATCGAAGGCCCCAGCAGGTCGCCGGCCCTATGCGCCAGCCTGTCCAGCTTGCCAAGGCACTCGTTCACATCGACGCTCCCAAAGTCCTCGCCCTCGATGTAAAGCGACGCCCGCGCCAGGTCTAAGTCCTCGCCTAACCGTCCCGCCGCGTCCGCAAAAAGCTGCCGGTACTGTGAAGCAGTGTCCATGTGCACCAGTTTAAATGGCTGACCTGTCCTACTTTACATGGACTACTCCGAAAGGGCAACGAACCGTACATACAGGCTAGCAAGTAATTGTTAAGAAAGCCTAGAGACCAAGAAATTCGCGTATCTATCCACATAGATTAGAGCGCCTGGCATCTCTACTTTGTCTTGACGCTTCGCGTGGCCACGGCTGCGAGTTATCGGCCTATCTGGTTCTCCCCCTTCGGCATGGAAGGCGAAGAGGGATTAAGGGTAATGACGTCGACGAGCTTAAAGATAAGGCTGGTCTTCAGGGCACGGGTTGGGTGAGCAAACGGTCTTAGCAACTCCAGACATGGTGGCTACATCCCTTCTTCCTCAAGCCTCCCCCATATCCTCTGGAACGCCGCGGACTGTCCCTCCAGCGCCAGCCCGAACTCTTTCGGTATCGGAATAGGCGGAAGCACCGCCTGCCGCCTCACGTCCCATACCGCCGGCTGCCACTCCTCCCGCCAGCTTCCATCCCTTCCCATGCACGTCATGAACTGCACCGCCTGCCTGAACTGGCGAGTGGGCTTCCCTGCGTTGAACCACAACTTGAGGGCGAAACTTCCCTCGCGACATCGCATTCCGACTTCTGTGGTTACTTCCACCGGCAGCCCTGCTATCTCGACTTCCGACGATGGAACGCAAAAGTACCGTGCGTCCTGCTTCTTCCAGAAGTCGATGTATGCCCTTCCTGCGGCCAAGTAATGCCCCTTCTTACGCGAGTCCTCTTGTTCTTCTACCAGCGCGTCCAAGGCCTCCTCGAAACTTAGGATGTCCCCTGTTCTCCAGTGGGTCTCACTTAGCGTGTTTCTCAGGTCGAGGTAGTAGTCTCTTACTTTGTACCCTTCCGGGTCGACGGCCATCAGGAGAGCGTTTCGTACTCTCGTGACCTTGTTCAGTGGTGAAGCCTCGTAGAACCGTGCAAACGCCGACATGGGAATCGGCCTGGTCTTCATCGCACACCTCCTCCCTCGCTGATACTCCCTTTCTTAATTATGAGGTGAAGATGCGCATCGTTGAAGTGGGCCTGGCGGCCATCCTTCTAAGCTCAAATGCTGTCAATTAATCCTGCGTCTGCCCTGCTACGGCGCCAGGCTCAGCGTCTTCTGGCCGTAAGCCGGCACCCCCGCCTTCCGCGCCACTCCCATATCCTCCAGCCCATACTTCACCTTGAACTCCTGCACTCTCAGCCTTACTCTGTCTTGCAATTTCCTGGGAGCATAGCTGGCCGGATATATGTTCCGATATGCCTCCGTCAGATTCGGATAAGACTGCTCCAGGAATTCCAGGAAGTGTTCCTTTGTGCCTTGTTTTAAATACAGCACGTTGGAGCCGAGGAATCGCGCCCCGTGCGACGCCGCCTCCTTGGCCACCTCTTCCAGATTAGCCCGGTCGTCGGTGATCCCCGGCACCACCGGCGCCAGCAGGACCCCTGCGTTCACGCCCCTGGCAACTAACCGCTCCATAGCCTTAAGCCGCTGGCGAGGCGGCGGCGTCCCCGGCTCCAGCCGCGACCATATGTCCCTGTCCAGTGTCGTGACACTGAAGCACACCGTGCATCCAGCCCGACTCGAAAGCTCTGCCAGCACGTCGGCGTCGCGCACCGCCATCGTGCCTTTAGTCACCAGGCCGATGGGCGTGTAGAAGTCCGCGAAAACCTCCAAGCAACGACGCGTCAAATTGTACTTGCCTTCGATGGACTGATACGGGTCAGTCGCCGTTCCTATCGCCACCATCTCGTGCCTCCAACTCACCCTCGACAGCTCGCGCCGAAGCAGCTCCGGCAGGTTGGCCTTGACCATTACTACCGAGGCAAAGTCCGAACCCGGGTCCAGGTCAAACAGTGAATGGAAACGTCGCGCGAAACAGTAATGACACTCGTTCACGCATCCTCGATACGGGTTCAAGGACCATCGAAACCCCATGTTAGAAACATGATTCAGGGCGCTGGAAGCCTGGATCTCCTCATAGTGTATCTGGCCCATATCCCACGTCCCAGAAAGTTTGTTCGATTAGAACAGTTGTTTCTATACCAGTCAAGCCCCCAGGCCGCCAGGCTCAGCTATACCTTCACGTAACAGCTGCTCAATGGCAACCTTCCAAGACATCGGCAAAGTCCTGTCTCTGTGGCTTCTCGCGGTTCTGGGTCGTCCCATCTGGTTCTCCCCCTTCGACCTGGAAGGCGCAGGGGGAGGTAGACGCTCTGCTACCTTTAAGCATATATCGCGGAGTCCGATGTAATCGGACCGTCCTGAGTATGCAGAAGGAGGGGGTTGTGGCATCTCATTTTCTTTCCCCTTCTTCCAGCAGGCTGTACTCAGTCCCGATGCAGTCGGGGAAGAAGGGGATAAAGGGGATGAAGGTATCCCGTGTAAGAATAAGGTCTGCTAATTTAGAACCGGGCTTCCTCTAAAAACAGCGGCTAGGAGGTGCCCTAAACCAGCTCCGCCAAGTCCTCAATCTGCCGGCAAAGCCAGTGGCCTATATCCTCGCGCTTAATCGCCTCCGCCAGCGTCTGCGACCGGCGCTTCCGCTCCTCTTGCCCCATCGTCAACGCCTTGTATAACGCCAGCATAGTCCCTTCCACGTCCGCCGGCGACACCGTCAACGCGCCCTGCCGCAGCTGCTCGTGGGCGCCCGTCGTGTCAGACAGCACCAGCACCCCGTCCTTGGTGTTCACCAGCGGCCCCTCTTTGGCCACCAGATTCATCCCATCGATGACCGAGTTCACCAGCAGCACGTCGTACAGCTTCATGCCCGCCAGTGCCTGGGTATAGTTGTTCTCCAGGAAGGGCCTTATGGGTTTCCACTCCCCCGTCCCAAAGGTAGCGTTGATCTCGTCGATGACCCTCTGGACCTCTTCCATGTACCGCTGGTACTGCCGGATGTGGGTCCTGGAGGGGACGAGGAAGGCAAGAAAAGTTACCTTCCCTTGCAGCTCCGGATATCGCTGCAAAAGCAGTCCGAAGGCCCTGAAGCCACGGACGATGTTCTTGCTCGGCTCCGCCCTGTCGACTCGCACGATAACGCTCTCGTTAAGCTGCGAACGAAGCCGCCGTTCGTGCTCCAGCGCCCGCGGCGAGTTCGCGATGCTCATAATCTCGTCCACATTGACAGATATCGGGTAATGCCGGACCCGGCACTGCCGGTCCTTAAACACTACGTTCTGATTGTTATGGTCAACCCTGGCTTCATCCAGGAACTCCTCGCTGCAGTTCAGGAAGTTCCGCACGTCCTGCGGGGACTGAAAGCCCAGGATGTCGGCGGAAAGCATGCTGTCCCAAATCTCCCGTCGCATGTACTCAGGCAGCAGCTTCCAGTACCGCTCGGCGGGCCAGGGTATATGAGTAAAGTGATGGACTATCGCCTCTGGCAGCTTCGCCTTAATAAAGCCGGGCGTCAGGTACAAATGATAATCGTGAGTCATCACCAGCGGCGGCCGGGAGTCCAGCTGCGCCTCCTCCACCACCGCCTGGGCAAAGGCCTGGTTTACCGGCACATACCCGTCCGACCAGGAATCGTGAATGCTTGCGTCCAGGTTGGGGTTGTAAGGCGAATTCCACATGTAGTGCTGCAGGAACCACAATAGCGGGTTGCAGAAGATGTTGTAATACTTATGATAGATGCGCCGGGGCGTCGACACGTACCGCACATAAGTCCTCTGGCCCGGCAGCGTCGACTTGACCCGCTCTCCCTGCTTCTCTTCCGCCACCCTCCTGTCCCCTTCGCCCATGGCGCTGGCCACCCACGTGAACTCCAGAATCTGCGTCAGCGAGCTAAGGGCGGTGACGACTCCACCGCTGCCCCGGCGAGGCTCCAGCCGCCCGTCCGGCGATGCGTGGTGCTCTATGGGTCCGCGGTTGCTGGCGATGATAAGCGGGCGCTTTGAAAGAACAGAGTCACTCAACTCCCTCAACTTCGACTGTTGGGCTGACTCCTGTCCTGTATCCATAACGCCCCGCAAGGCTGTAAAGTGGTACTTCGCCCCGGCGGCAGAGGACTAGCTCAGAGCCTGGGAAAGTTCAAATCACGGCCACTCTAGCACCCCCCCAATACCTTGTCAATTAAGGCCGTTTACGCCTGGCTAGCGCAGCTTCGCGCTCTGCCTCAGGGCCCTCAAAAAGCTTGCCGTGGAGGCTAATTTTTCTACGTACACTTATGCCATTCTCTTTTACTTGGCTAGCTATTATGGCTCTCGTCATATAGCCTTCAGGGTCGGCTCGATTCCCGTCTCATCACACTAAAGCAAAGCATCTGAAGTCTCACCTCAGGTCCCCCTTCTTCTCCTATTGAAAAGGAGAAGAAGGGGCTAGAGCCAGCCCTGAGCTTGTCGAAGGGGGATGATGAGGTGAGCCTTAATTATTCCTTCCCCTTCCAGCAGGCGATTCCTGAGTCCCGATGTATCGGGAAAGGGGCTGCAAGCTCGCCGTGGCGAGATAAAGGGGATGGTATCCCATACCGCGACAGAGGCTGCGCCCATTAAGCTCAATGCCAAAGAGCGTACCCGCCATTTCCTCAAAAATTCGTGCCTGACCAGCTTCACCCCAAACTCTTGACACGCTTGTATAAACGGCATATACTCTCTTGTGGACTCTCGCGAGGGAGTCCGAATGTGTCCTTTACACCTTAACAATTGGATAGTGGAAGGAAGGTAAGGTAAATCGCCAGAGAGTTTGATCCTGGCTCAGGGTGAACGCTGGCGGCGCGTTTAATGCATGCAAGTCGAGCGAGAAGCAGGGGGCAACCCCCGCGGACAGCGGCAAACGGCTGAGTAACACGTGAGTAACCTGTCCTTGAGTGGGGTATAACCCCGGGAGACCGGAGCTAATACCGCATGAGCTCTCCTGGCCCTGGTCAGGAGAGGAAAGCCGCAAGGCGCTCTTGGAGGGGCTCGCGTCCTATCAGGTAGTTGGTGAGGTAACGGCTCACCAAGCCTAAGACGGGTAACTGGTCTGAGAAGACGACCAGTCAGAGGGAGACTGAGACACGGCTCCCACTCCTACGGGAGGCAGCAGCAAAGAATCTTGGGCAATGGGCGAAAGCCTGACCCAGCGACGCCGCGTGGAGGATGAAGGCCTTAGGGTTGTAAACTCCTTTTTCAGGGGAAGAGTTAGGACGGTACCCTGAGAATAAGCCCCGGCCAACTACGTGCCAGCAGCCGCGGTAATACGTAGGGGGCAAGCGTTACCCGGATTTACTGGGCGTAAAGAGCGCGTAGGCGGCTCAACAAGTCTCCTGTGAAATCTTCTGGCTCAACTGGAAGAGGTCAGGGGATACTGTTGGACTTGAGGGCAGCAGAGGAAGACGGAATTCCCGGTGTAGCGGTGAAATGCGTAGATATCGGGAGGAACACCAGTGGCAAAGGCGGTCTTCTGGGCTGTACCTGACGCTGAGGCGCGAAAGCGTGGGGAGCAAACCGGATTAGATACCCGGGTAGTCCACGCCCTAAACTATGGATGCTGGGTATTGGGGGTATCGACCCCCCCAGTGCCGAAGCTAACGCGTTAAGCATCCCGCCTGGGGACTACGGCCGCAAGGCTAAAACTCAAAGGAATTGACGGGGGCCCGCACAAGCGGTGGAGCGTGTGGTTTAATTCGATGCTAAGCGAAGAACCTTACCAGGGCTTGACATGTTGGTAGTAGGAAACCGAAAGGGGACCGACCCGCCGCAAGGCGGGAGCCTTCACAGGTGCTGCATGGCTGTCGTCAGCTCGTGCCGTGAGGTGTTGGGTTAAGTCCCGCAACGAGCGCAACCCCTGTGGCTAGTTGCACTCTCTAGCCAGACAGCCCCCCACAAGGGGGAGGAAGGTGGGGATGACGTCAAGTCAGCATGGCCTTTATGCCCTGGGCTACACACACGCTACAATGGATAGTACAAAGGGTCGCCAAAGCGCAAGCTGGAGCCAATCCCATCAAAGCTATCCCCAGTTGGAATTGCAGGCTGCAACCTGCCTGCATGAACGTGGAATCGCTAGTAACTGCAGGTCAGCATACTGCGGTGAATACGTTCCCGGGCCTTGTACACACCGCCCGTCACGTCATGGAAGCCGAGAATGCCTGAAGTCGCCAAGCTAACCCGCAAGGGAGGCAAGCGCCGAGGGCAGGCTTGGTAACTGGGACGAAGTCGTAACAAGGTAGCTGTACCGGAAGGTGCGGCTGGATCACCTCCTTTCTAGGGAGATTGTCCCGGCCTCAAACCAGGACCACTCCTAGGTCGGTCGGTGGGCGGTTTCTTCCAACGCCGTCCGGTTGAGCTCTGCTCCCGGGGCCAAGGATTAAACCCTTGTAAACCCGCCGGTCTAACTTAAAGTTCCGTTTCTAAGCCAATCAAACAACTTTGGCAACTTCTTATCCTCCCTTCCACTATCCAGCGGTTAAGGTAAAAGCCCTCCCATAAACCGGAGGGCTTTCCTTTTATATCCCAACTCCCATGCTCAGCAGCCAAAGGCCGCAACCGGCTGCTTAGCGCCTTATTTAGGCGGCCTTAAGCTAATTGGACGGACCCCCCTAACCAGATAAAGCTAGCGGGGTTGCACCGTAATTGAACCGTACATTCCCACTTGAGAACGTATTGGGCAAACGTAGGTAAAGGTCCCGGGCGTCTCAAATGTCATGACGAACCCCTGGCCGTCTTTCCGATTTCCATGCCACCTTATTCCAGGGCCGATAAGCCCCGAACTGACAAAAGCGCTCCCGTCGAATGCCCCCTTCGGAGGCAGCGAGGTCGTAACCCTGGCGTTTACCCCCACCACCGGCGTCCCTCCGGGCGGGTTCCGGGGCAGGTAGAAGGGCGTGATCAAATTGCTGTTGTCGAAGACCACCGCGTGGTAGCCCACCGAATTCCAGACCACGGTGTCCCCCTGGGTAATCGATAGGTTCTTGGGGAAGAAGTCCACCACCTCCGCCTCCCGAGGACCTAGCCCTGCGTTGACCAGCCACAGACCCGTATTGTTAGGGCCTTGTTCTCTGTCCGCGGAGCTTTGAGCAAAGGCTAGCTGCTTATTATAGTTGGCTAGCTCCAGCAGCGGCGTGCCCTCTCTCTCGGCCTCAGCCAAGACCTGCTGCTGGTCCTGGACGTCATTGGAGTCCTCAGGCTCCACCTCCACTGTCCCCTTCATGTAGTCGTGAATGCCGCAGACGTACACATACGACCCCGGCTCTGGAAACTTCACCGAGTATGTATCAAGCTTCGGAACGCCTGGAATCGCCCCAAAAAAGATGCCAGAGTTGAAATACCCCTCTCCGACGTAGGACTCCACCGGTTCCCCGGTTCCGCGGGTGGAACGGAGCAAGTCAGGGTTAAAGAAATAACTCAAACTCGCTCCCCGCCGGGGCGGGCATAATGTCTATAAGCGTTTCCGGCGTGTCCGTGAACGTGACAGTATGGGGGTCGCCGTCGGCGTTCATGCGCCACGTCACCGTGTCGCCGGCCCTGATACGCACCGTCGATGGCAGGAAAGCGTTGACCGACACCGCCCCCTGGCCTGCCCCCACCAGCACCGTCAGATCCCTGGCTTTAGGAGTATCGGAAGCCCCGCAAGCCGCCAGGAAGGCAATAAGCACCCCTATAAACCCTATGAATACCCTGGCTGCAATCCCTCGCGCCATCAATCAACCTTGCCTGGTTAGACCTCTTACTCGCCGCCTCATGACTATCCGGTCAGGGGCCAAGAGCCTCTCCAAGGTGGCAGGACTGGCTTTCCTGAGCAGGAGGCCTATCTCAGGCGCAGCCTTCAGTTCCCCCAT
>VGZZ01000066.1 GCA_016872285.1 SAR202 cluster bacterium
CAAGAGACCGAGAAGCTTCTAAAGCTCGCAGCTAGGCCAGGTAGTCCCTTATCATGGTCGGGGAAAGGTAACCGTAATTCTGAGGCAACAAAAATCTTTCGGTAACCATTGTTTATGAGGTCACACGCAACCAGATTTCAGTGGGCGTTAAAAGTGTGTAGCGCCGTGGACGTGATGGCAGGAAAACCCGCCGCAGCCTGGGGTGGTTGCGCGGAACGCTCATTCTGTTTAATAATAGACAAACTGATTATCGCCTTGCGGAATTAACTAGTCCAAAGGGATAGGTGGGTGGGACCTATGGTGGGACTCGGACTGTGCGCTCGTCACCAGCCCCGACGTGACCGCTCCTCGACCGGAAGCTCCAAGACTTCGCATCAAGAATCGTCGTCGCCATGACAGACCAATTCTTAGGTAAGCAGATGCTTATCATAGACGACCACGTGGCCACGGGCCTTACTCTCAAGGCTATCCTGGAGCGGGAGGACTATCGCGTCTGGTACGCCAGCAACGCCGACCAGGCCAACGACCTGGTGGACAGCCAAGACTTCGACTTCGCCATCATTGACCTGGATGTGGACCGCAACGGCATCAACGTCCTCCAGTCTCTAAAGGCCCGCCAGCCCCGTTGCAGCGCCATGATCCTCACCGGATACCCCTCCCAAGAGGCCGCTGAGGCCGCCTTCCGGGAAGGCGCGGTCAGTTTTATGACCAAGCCCTGCGACATTCAGGAGCTTAAGCGCGTCATACGTCAGGCGCTGGAGCAGCCCGCCTCCGACTAGCGCCTGCCTCGGGCCGATATAAAATGGGGTCTGCCTAACGCGCGTCAGGCTCTTTTACCCTCCTTACGTTTTGAGAGTGCCTCCACTAGCGTGCATCTCGTAGAGACTCGTAGATCGGCGTTGCCTGTTTAGCGGTAAAAACAGGGGAGGGTAGAAATGCCCTCCCCTATTACATACAGTCGCGGAATATCCGCCCTGAAGCTACCCCCAGCGAGGCTGCTCGTCCAAGCCTATGCCCAGGGTGGTCTTCCCCACAATCTCATGCACCAGCGCCGAGTTGGCAGGGTGGAACCGCCCGCACCGCACGTCGCGGTACAGCCGCTCCAGTTCGCTGGCCTTGAACATGCCGAAGCCACCGGACATCTCCAGCGCCAGGTCCACCACCCGCCCCGCGCCTTCGACGCAATGGTATTTGGCCGACACAATCTTCATCGGCCAGTTGTGCCCGTGGTCGACGCCATTGGCCCAGTCCTGCGCCACCTTGTCGATGTGCGGCCCCATGGACTCCAGCTCCAGCGTCATCTCGGCGGCGGCGTGCTGCATCTCCGGATGGTACGCCATGGAGCGCGTGAGTCCCAGGGAAGTGCGCTTCTTAAGTCCCTCCACCGCCAGGTCTCGTGCCCGTAGCGCAATGCCGTAATAAACGTTGGAAAAGCCAATGTCCGCCCAGGCGAAAACACTAAGGACAAACTGGTCCACCGCTCCCGCTGGCAGGACGCGGCCAATATACTTGTCGGGCACAAAGGCCCCGTCGAGAATCGTGTCGTCGCTGCGAGTGGCCCGCATGCCCAGCACGTCCCAGGTCTCCTTGATGCTGTAACCCTTGGCGTCGCGAGGCATGAAAGCGTGGACAATCATGGGGGCATTGGGATTGCTGGCGTCCATGGCGTGAATCCCCAAACGTGTCCACACCGGTGTGAGACTGCCAAAGGATTTGCGTCCGGTGAACTTGTAGCCGCCGGGCGCTTTTTCAGCCTTAGTGGTGGAGAGGAGGAGGGGCAGATCGTTGCCTGTCTCGGCATGGCCGGCGGCAAACACCTCACCCTTCATCGTCTCCCTCAGCATCCGCTCCAGCGACTTGTCGCCGGAGCGCCACAGGTCTGCCGCCACGCCGGTGAAGTAAAAGTGCATGTTGATGGCTAAGGCCGTGGCGGGAGCGTTGTACGCCAGGCGTCGCTGCAACTGGGCCACCTGGGCTACGTTGAAGCCGTAACCCCTAAATTCCGTCGGCACCGCCAGATGAAGATACCCTGCCTTCTTCAGATCGTTGAAGTCGTCTGAGAAGAACTTGTTTTCTCTGTCATAGCTGGCGGCCCTGCTGTGAATCTTCTCTAAAATAGCGTCAGACAGCGTGAACTGTTTAACGGCAACCATGACCTTCTCCTCCATCGCTTGATGTTTGTCCACCCACTCACTCATCCCCACCGGCCCGCATCTTTGCCGATATGAAGAAGGTATAGACCCCAGGTCTCATAATGGCGGTGTTGGCGCCCCAAGCAGGTGCAACAACGCCGCCATTCTTACATAGACACCAGAAAACAATCAATAACAAAATAGGAATAGCAATAAAACTCAATAAATTGCTAATATCTTAGCTGTTTGGACTAACGCGAGGCCGCTGGCAGTAGGCTAAAAAGATAAAGGCGCTCTCAAAGAGCGCCTTAAAATGTCCGGCAGAGCTGCGATGCGCAGGCTACATCTTCTGCGCGTTGTCCAGGTTATGCCAGTACTTGTAACCCTTCCCTGTCCCGTCGACTATCTCGACCTCATGCACGTAGAGGTTATGAGATTCAATTCTTTGCGTGTTGCCGGTGGTCTGGACCACGGCCCCGCCTACAGTCTTGAACTTCTGGCCGGCATCCACCTTTGGTGTCTCTGAATATTTGGCCACGGGCTGCCCTCCACAAAAGCTAGGTTTTTAGTGGTAGACAGAGTAGCAGAGGCGAGGCCGCTTGTGTAGCGTCGCCGGCGGCCGCGTAATAAATCACTTGGATTTAGATTTGACTTCGCCGTTGGACACCTCCGGCGTGCCCGTGTCTATTTGACCTCGCTGCAACCCCTCTTTGGTCTCCCTGGCCAGCGCCTCATAAGTCTTTTTAATCTCGGCCAGCTCCTCCTCCGCCGACTCTTCTATGCCCAGCATAGCGTTATGCGCGCCCTTGGTGGCCCTTATCAGCTCGTCCAGCTTAAGTTGCAGCGCGTCGGTGTCTCGATTTTGTGTGTTCTGGATTAGGAACACCATGAGGAAGGTCACAATCGTTGTGCCGGTATTAATCATCAACTGCCAGGTAGTGCTGAAGCCGAAGAGGGGACCTGACACCGCCCATACAAGCACTATCAGCATCGCGGCCGCAAAGGCCTGCGGGTATCCTGCCCGTCGAGAAGCCCACCGCGCGAATCGGATAAACATGGCTGCTGGATTCATAACCCTCCCTCCTCACCACTGCGGTTTGGCTGCCCTTAGCGACTTCTAATAAAACTTTAGCACAGGGCTGAAAGCCTAGTAACCAGCGTTTTGCCTAAGGTTGCCGCTCTCATGTCGTCGTCAGGTTAGGCAGGCTTAGATGCGTCCAAAATAATAGGCCCCGCTCGGTAACGGGGCCTGAAGCGGGATTTACTTGGGTAACCGAGGGTTACCATCGCTTCAAAGGGGATTCTACTCGCAAGCCCCATATCGTAACCATGCCTTCGGACAAGGGAGAAGGTTTCTATTGACTAGTCCAAATTTTGCCTTGGACTTCGAGGTATCACCCCCATTTTGGCAATCCGCCGTGGGCGCCATGTGCGTATCATACTTGGAGCCAATGAATTTACAGCGAGGTTTTTGCGTGAATGGAGGTGTCGTGAGCACAATACATGACCCGCGAGCGCATCAGGGACCTGAAGGCAACGCCGGCGACCCGCCTGCCCGCCCCAACCCCATCGGGCTTGTGGTGGACAGTTGTCCCCTCTGCAATTCCAGGGGTTACAAAATTGAACTGCACAGCAATCATATCTACTTGTGTGCCTGCTCCTTTGGAAAGAAGCTTCAGAACGGGCTGGCGGAACTGGCGAGAAACAGCGCAAAATAATCGCCTGCGCAACAGTCCAAAAGGCCCTCCCATTGCGCGGAGGGCCTTTTTATTATATTCAGTAAGCCGGAGCAGGTTGACGGTACCCCGAACATCAGTGGTAAACTCCGAAGACCCGCTCGGCGGCAACTCGAGGCCAATGCAGCCCCAATACGCAGGGCCATGATGAAGCCTCACCGTCATCGATATAGGGAATTCTGCTCTGGGGTGTGGAGTGATGAAGGGTACGCGCAGCAGACTTTTGGTATGGCCCGCAGTTTTCGCGGTAGCAGTCCTTCTTTCGGTTCTCATCGCCCAGACCGCCGTCGCGGCATCTACGCCGCCTGTCACCGGTCAGTTCAGCGGCATCGAGCTCTGCCCTCAGTTCATATGCGGCGACGCCATCTTTATCTACCACGGTCCCTTTGAGGTCGACGGCCGGTCCACCCCCCGGGTTCGGCTCCATCCACGCCAACCACGGTTCCCTGCCCGCCCACGGCGGCGACCCCGCGGCTATCCAAGGCGACTGGTATTTGTGGACCTTCCAGGGCAGCTTTAAGGGCACCTTTGCGGGAACCCTGGTCAACAATGGCGACAACACCTTCACCGCCGCCGGCCAGATGACCCTCACCGAAGGCGGCACCGGCACCATCCACGTTGAGGTTGTCCTCGACCACAACACCTTCCCCCAAAAAATAACCGGCGAATTGTCGCAAGAGACCCCCGAGGCCGTCGCCGAGACGGGAGTACAAGAGACCGAGTCCGAGGGGAAGGGCGGACTGTCCTGGCTCCTCGCGCCCCTCAGGTGGCTAAACAACCTCTTTGACTAGGAACCTGGTCAATAAAAAAGCCCCCGACCTAGGTCGGGAGCCGCATATTAGTGAAGTGGAGTACGCTCTGGTGCCGAAGGCCGGATTCGAACCGGCACGGAGTTGCCCCCACCGGTTTTTGAGACCGGCGCGTCTGCCATTCCGCCACTCCGGCAACGATAAAAAGTATAGCACAGCCACGCCTGCGCAGACTGGCCCCTACCCATACACCCCCACCACCACCGCATCGTCCCGATTCGACTCGTCGAAGAACACCACCGCGCAGTTCCGTCCCGCCGTCATCTCCGACGACCCTATGTTCCGCGCCACCGGCACCTTGTACAGCCACACGCTCTGGCTCCCCGCCAGCTGCACCGTCGCCGTGTACGCCGTCGAATTGAACGCCTTCACCACGCCTTTCTTCATCTCCATGCCTAACCTCCCCCTAACTCAATGGTCTGGACATACGCGGGCCGTTCCCCCTGTCCCCTCGCGTACCGCAGCCCCAGTCCCACCACCCGGCGCCTCGACGCCGACAGCCCCGCCCTGGAGTCTGTGACCTCCACCAGGTCGTACAGCTCCTGCCCGCAGTTCACCGCCACGTCGATGCCCCCTGCCGGCTGAAGCCGCTGGCCCAGCCCCAGCAGCGCGTCCCCTCGCTCCTGCGCCTTCGACTGCGTGTCCAGATTAACGTCGTGCGCTTGGAACAGCCGGTCCGCCACCGCCTCCACCTCCGTCCAGTCGAAGGCCTCAGCCATGACGCCTTTACCGTAGACCTGGTATCGATTGTGCGACGCCGCCCCGTTCACGTACCGCCCGCCCACAACGGCGTGCCCGGCGCCATATGCATAATCCACAGGGTCCGAGTCCTGCATATACCGCACCATCGCCGTGTCGCCTCGAAAGAACAGCCTATCCGGCGTCATCGCCAGCAGCCGCGACAACGCCTGCGCGCCACTGGCCCCAGGATGGATAGCGAAGGCCGGCTTGTGCGTCGTAAACGTCGCGCTGGACGACAGCACCGACAGCCCTAAACCCGCCCGCGCCAGGATAAACGCCGCGATGTCTTTAATCGACGCCTCATTCAGGTCCCACGCGTACTGCCGCCGCGCCCGCCATCGTCCCAGCAGCGACCACGCGTCCTCCAATCGAAGCGTCAGCGTCGCCCGCCCCGGCCGGCACTGGTGCTCCAGCGCCTCCACCCAGTAGCTCGGCCCCGACGACACCTCCGCCCCCGACGCCGTCCCATACCCCGGGCTGACCCGCACCCTGGACCCCCTCCGCAGCGACACCAGCCCGCCCGCGCCCGGCGAGTTGTACCGCCCGTCGTCATTGCGCAGCGTCACTGTGCCCCCGCCACTGTCAGTCAAATCGCGCATATCCGCCGACAGCACATCGCCCGTCAGGTCCAGCGCAGGCCGCAGTTCGCCCCGCCACACTCCGTTGGGCGTGGACAGCCACAGGTTGCCGGCGTTGCCCGTAATCGCCACGCCAAAGGCCGTATCCAGATTGAAAGGCGCGGGCTCCCGCCACAGGCAGTCCAGATAGGAGCTGCCCGGCGCGCTGAAGCTCCATAAAGGCCGGTTGTACGACGGCGACCCCGTGGACCGCTCCACCAGGAACAGCCTCGCCACCCCTTGCAGCGACATGAAAGGATTGGTGAAATCGATGCCTGCCGTGGACTCCGCCCGCGTTATCTCCTTCAGCGCCGACCACTGGCCTGACGACACCAGCCCGCCGTCCCCGTACAGCGTCGTCCACACCTTCTTCTCGCCGCTGGCCTCGCCGCACACCGTCAGCAGCCAGTCCTGCCCGTATATCGACGCCATGCCCTTCACCGTAGTCACCGTACCCGAATACGGCCATGCCGATGGATTGGCCCACGTGTCGCCGCCTACGCGCTTCGTCACGTGGACTACATGGTCGTTGGTGGCGTAGAACACCGCCGGCGTCCCGCTGGCGTTCACCGACGCCGCCAGCCACGACACCATGCTCTCCGGCACCGTCAGCACCGTCTTCTCCGCGCTCCAGGACGCGCCGTTGTCGCTGCTCTCCCGGTACCTCATCGAGTTGTCGCTGACGGTGTCGACGTAAAAGATGAACACCGCGCTCCCCCTGCCGCAGAGGACGATGCTGGCATGAGCGCCCGCGTCGTCCAGATACGTCCACGAGTTGAAGTTGCCCCCAGGCCCGGGCGACACGACGCGCTGCACATACAGCCTCTCGTCCGCCGAATCGATCCTCGCCCGGATCAGCGACCCGTCGCCCGCCATGTACGCCGCGTGGTACCACGCCGGCTCGACGCCCGTGTAAAGCCTCGAAAACACCGGGTGGGCCACCCCCGGCAGCGACTCGTCCGCCTCCACCTTCAAGTGCGGCAGCGACGACGCGCTCTTCTGCGCCGCCACTAGCGTTGCCGATAGGCTGCGCATTAAATCCCTCCCTTCAATACCTCACTTTATTGCCTTTAGCTTCTTAATCAGTAATCCCACATCAGTAGTCCCAGTGTGCGCCGCACAGCCGCCGACAAGGCCTATGCCGCACCCTTCAGGGCGCGGTAGGGTGCAACTCTCCATCAAGCGCAGTGCCCCGTTACCTCGTTAAGTCTTATTTAGTTGCGGTAGGGTTTAATCCCCTCGCGCATTACGGCCCCACTACTAGCGACTGGCTGGGCTTGGAATGCGCCGGCCCGTAGAGCCGCTGCGCCCTCAGCGACCCTCGACGGCTCAGCTTGGTCAGCCTCTGATTGAAAAACGCCAGCCGCTGCTGCCCCCACGTCAGGTAGTGCCGCCACACCGCCTCGCCCCCCACGTTGACACGGTTGGTCGCGAAACTGGCCCACTCCACCGCGGCGTAGCCCGCCCCGCCCGCCGCCACCAGGTCCTCCAAATGCGGCGGCAGGGTGGACGTGCTGGCGTCCAGTGCGTGCAGTTTGCCGTAGTACACCTTCACCGCCTGCCCTCCGCTGGGCGTCGAGTCGACCAAAAGCGTCAGCGTGCTCTCCCAAAGGCTGAAGGGCGCGTACACCGGCGGGTACTTCCCCGTGGGATACTCCACCGCCTCAATGTCCACCAGGTTGGTCAGCGACGCGATGGACAGGTCCCGGCTGCCTGCGCTGGTAGTCAGGGTAGCCGTCTGCGCCCTGGGCAGCGCCATGCTGAACTCTCGCACCGTCCTATCGATGTGCCGGTTCAGTACGGTGTTGGTCCAGCGGTAGCTGGCCGAGTCCTCGTCATGCAGGTCCGCGCGTATCCAGTCGCGCATGGTCGTCAGGTCCATGGTATGTTCCCTCCTTTCACTCAGTCTGCCCTCATCAGAGATTCCATCTCCAACTAAGGGCTGGTCTCCAAGGAAAACAAACAGGTTGTCATTCCAAGCTTAGCACCCGTGTACTCATCGGGGCGTAGTTGAGGAATCTGGCCCCACTGGCACCCAGCCACCATCGCTCACAGGGCATGACCATTAAGCCTTCCTCCTTCCCCTCCCGATTATCATCGGGAGGGGAAGGTGCAGGTCGAAGACTCGCCGTGGCGAGATGAGGGTGTAACCCTAGAGGCACAATCCTTTATCACTGCCGCCTTACACTAGTCCCCCCTTCTTCTCCCTCAAAAGTGCCCTAGGGCGGGCTGCTCCCCCTCTCCCCGTTCTCCCCGCCTGCCCCATCCACCCTAATCTCCCCCGTCCCCACATCCACCGCTGCCCCCGACCCCAGCAGCCCGTATCGACGCTCCACCTCCAGCGTCACCTCCCGCAGCCTCTGCCGCGCCAGCCCTGCCTCCACCTCCGCCCGCTGCGCCGCCAGCGACGCGCGTCGAAGCCTGTACAGGTCCTGTGGCGTTAACTTCAAGGCCTTCGCCACGGCTAGACCGTCTGCGCCAGGCTGTTCAGCATCTTGCCGACGCTGTTGGCGCTGTCCTTCTGCCCCTGGCTCAGCCCTGCCCACACGCTCACCGACCACCGCACCCTCGCCTCCTCCTGCCCGGTAGCGTCATCTCGCAATGCGTAGTTGACCTGCAGCACCACCTCCTTCACATCTCCCGCCCCGTCGAACAAAAACGACACCTGCTCTAACCGATGGTCCGACTTATTAATAGCCATAGCTCCTCCTCCCTAGTCATATTTTTGAGACTAATGCCATCCCAAGCGCTCGTACAAAGCTACCGACGGGGCCTATGCCGCCCCGATGTATCGGGGCGGTAGGGTAAGACATACGACCCGCCCCGCTCTCTTACGTCGCAATCAGCCCGTAACTCCTCAGCCTCGCCAGCACCCCGTTTATCGCCGCCCTCGCCTCCGCGTCCACCGTCGCCCCGCCGGAAGCGTCCGCCACCGCCGAGCCCTGTACCACCGGCGTCGCATTGTAAAAACCCAGCTTCTGCGTGGTGGCCGTTCCTATCTTTGTGCCCGTAGCCGTGCCAAGGATAACGTTTTTGCCATCGGCAACAGTTATTTGGGCCGCCCCGCCTATCCTCACCACCTCGTTGTTCAGGTTGCTGTCATCATGGAATACAACTCCCAGGTCAGCGCCTATTCGCAAGCCTGAGCTGTTGCCGTCTATAACCCGACCCTGGTTGCCGCTGGTCCCAAGGTCAACCTTTCGAGCGAAAACCGTCCGCATTCGGATTGTGTTGTTGCCCAGGTCTAGCGCGTCGTCAGAGGATGGAAGCGTGGTTTTCGACAGCGTCACGTTGCCGGCGGGGTTCAGGGTCAGGTTCCCGGACGTGGTGGTGATGGATCGCGCGCTGCTGAAGGCCAGGTCCCGCGCCAGGCTCAACGCCGCGCCGTCGTCCATATACATGACGCTGGCGCCCCCGTCCTGAAAGTCGAAGACTCGCCCCACCCCGCGCTGGTTCACCCTGATCCCCAGCGACGCGTCGTTCACGTCCACCAGCCTTAAATTCCCCAGCCCATCCACACCGCTGACGGGCGCATAGCTTTCCCCTGCAAGTCTAAGGGCCATAATCGCCTCCTTTCTCTTTCATCCTCTCTGCCGAACCGAATAAATTCGATAGCTGTGCTACCAGGTCTCTCACCTCTCTCTTGATGCGTGTGACGCGCATTAAGGGTGGCTTCTGATTTCCCATCTGGTTCTCCCCCTTCGGCCTGGAAGGCGAAGGGGGAGTTAGACGCCGTCCTGAGTATGCCGAAGGAGGGGGTTGTGGTTTCTTATTTCTCTTCCCTTTCCAGCAGGAAGGGGTCAGGGGATGGTATATCGATTAAAAACAGGAGTGTTTTGTTCATCACACATCTTGAGGAGGATCATCAAGGGGCTTCCCTCAGCTCAACGCATAGTCCGCGCTGAGGCTGAACGACGTCCCGCTGAACCCCACCACCTTCAGCCACACCAGCCCGCCCCGCGCCTCCACCGACAGCGCGTGCCGCCCCGTCGACTCAAACCGCCGCGTCGCTCCGCCCCACCACAAGTTCTGCCTCGAGTTCCAGAACAGCGCCTGCACATCCAGGTACACAAACCCGACGCCGCTAATCGTCACGTCCAGCCAGCACTCCTGGTACCCGCCGCAATCGATAGCCCCCGACGCGTCCGCCGGGTCCGAGGCGTCCACCGCCGTCACCCCGCTCCTATGCGCCGCTGGCGCCGTATGCTCAAACACCGCCGCCTTCGGCGCCCCATTCGCATCAATCCTCACATTTGGCATCTTTATGCTCCTTAGTTGTTGTCAAAAGTGCCCCCGTCTCGACAGGGGCAGACCTAATGGGTGGGGATTCTTCATCTGGTCCCCCTCTTCTCCTTTCGCCACACTCAGCCAAGGCTTCGATGGGAGAACGCACCCCTTTCTTCCTTCCTCTCCCTTGATGGGAGAGGATTGAGGTGAGGGTGCTTGATTTTCACGCCTCGTTAATTACCCCTCATCCTAGCCTTCTCCCGCAAGGGGAGAAGGGACCGGATTACGGATTCGCACAGTGCTA
>VGZZ01000067.1 GCA_016872285.1 SAR202 cluster bacterium
TGGACGGCGGAGATGTGGAAGAACCTGCTGTCTTCAGAAGGCATCAGGGTCATTCTAAAGCAGGGAGACGTGTCGTCATTCCTGGGAAGCTCGCCTCTGCCGGTACGGCTCATGGTGGACGAGAAGCAGAGGCTAAGGGCGCTGGAAGTCCTCAGCCAGCAGACGGTTTACGCTGAAGGAGAAGAGTCTCCATCCTGAGGAGCTCGGCCTTGACACCGAGGCCGCCGGCGCCGTAGCCGTGGAGGCCGCCGTCGCTGCCGATGACCCTGTGGCAAGGGACGACGATGGGCACGCGGTTCCGCGCCATGGCCTGTCCCGCAGCGCGGTAGGCGCCGGGGCGTCCCGCCATGGCGGCCAGCCAGGCATAAGTTCGGGTCTCGCCCAGGGGTATGGAGCGGCAGGCCTCCCAGGCCCTCTTGTGGAAATCCGGCGCGTCTTCCATGTCCAGAACGATCTGATCGAGGTTATCAGCCTTGCCCGCCAGAAAAGATTGCAGCAATTCTCGAATGTCTTTGAGCCTGTCCGGGTCAAATTGGGCGGCTTCTACCTGTGGCCCCAGTTCCTCAAAGGAGTCCTGGGGCGTGGATTTTAAGCTGCCGTATTTTAGGCCGTTGGGAGACAGGACGGCGGCAAACCAGCCGAATCGAGTCTGGAAGACGTCGTAGTAGAGGGTCGAGCGGCTATTGGCGAGGGTATGAGCACGGCGTTTTTGGGCCTGATCCATACGCTGAATATTAAGGGTTGCCTAGCGGCTTCTCAATAGGTACAATCAACTCAAGACCTCCCACGCCTTGCTTGTTGCTTTTTCCCTTTATAGCTTGACCATAGGAGGCCCGCAATGCCCGAGACCCGCCTGACCGAAGTTTCCCGCGAAGACGTGGCCCGGATGGCCCAGTGGCTTCAAGATCCCGAGGTACGAGACTCATGGTACGGCGCCGATGACGCAGGCGAGCCTATGCATATAGGCTACTCCCCTCAGAAGATGGCGGAAGCGCCGGAAGAGGAGTGGAAGAGCGCCTTTCAAGGCGAGACACGCAAAGTGTACTCGATTTATGACTCGCAAGAGGGCCACGTGGGCGAGTGCCAGTTATTGATAGAGCCGCCCCTCCATGAGGCCCAGATATTCATAATCATTGGACGGAAGGACCTGTGGCTGAAGCACTTTGGGTCCGCCGCGTTGCTGCAACTCCTGGATATAGCTTTTTACACATACAAGCTCCATAGGGTCTGGGCTGACATACCGGAATATAACAGCCACGCTATCCATATGTTCGAGAGGATGGGGTTCATGTTGGAGGGGCACCTGCGCAGCACGCATCCGAAGGAAGGCAAGTGGTACGACTCGATAGTTATGGGACTGCTGGAGAACGAGTACGCGCGTCGCCGACCCAAACTGACGGCGCAGGTCAACAGCCCAGCGGCGTAGCGAATCTAGCGGCACTTGCACCTGGGTTGGTTGATTTCCGAGTCAACTTGTCATAAGATACTCAACAGCCTAAATCCCGATCTTGATTAGGAGGACTGCGCAATGATAGGGAAATTCGGCATCGAGATTGTCTATTGCGTTCCTTGAGGGCATCATAACGTAGCTGCCTGGATGGTCAGCGAATTTTTCCGAGAGTTTGGTCCCGATGTAGCTATCACGGTCACCCCAGAAGTGGGCGGACGCTTCGAAGTCCTGTATAACGGTGAGAAGATTTTCGACAGGAAGGCGGAGGGCAACATTTATCCCAGCCTCACCAACTTCCGCAAGATGCGAGACACCCTGAAGGAGAGAATGAAGGCTCCTACAGCGGAAAGTTAGGCTAGATTCAGACTACTTAAAATGGCCCCCAATTTGTGGGGGCCATTTTGTTTTACTTCTATAACCGACGCTGGCTATGAGCGTTTACCCCTTCTTATCGATCTGCCGGGGAGGGCGCCGGTGTGCTTGCCGTTTTTGATGACGGGCGTGCCGTTGACGATGACGTGGTCTATGCCGATGGGGAACTGCTTGGGGTGGTGGCGGTTGGCGGGGGCTTTGACGGTGGCGGGGTCGAAGATGACGACGTCCGCCTTAAGGCCGTCGCGGAGGAGGCCGCGGTCTTGCAGGCCCATGCGCTGGGCGGGGAAAGAGGTCATCTTTCGGATGGCCTCTGGGAGGCGCAGGTGCTTTTCGGCGCGGACGAATTCGGCCAGGACTACGGGGAAGCAGCCGTAGGTGCGGGGGCTGGGGAATTCGCCCAGCATGATGGAGTCGCTGGCGATCATGCCGTAGGGATGGGCGACGAAGGCGGGGAGGGTCTGCTCGTTGACGCCCAGAGTAATGACGCACACGCTGAGGTTCTCCTCGATGAGGAGGTCAAAGATGGCGTCGGCAGGGTCTTGACCTCGCATCTCGGCGATGTCGAGGACCCATTTGCCTTCGTACTTCTTGTTCTCGGGGCGTCGGAAGTGGGTGAGATAGCTGTTCTCGACGCGCTCGCGGGACAGGTCTTTCTTCATCTTGGCCCTATCCGAGGGGTCTTTAAGGGCGGCCATGAGGCGCTCGGGGCCGCCGTCCTTGGCCCAGTCCGGCAGGGCGATGGTGATGGAGGTGCTGGAGAAGGGGTAGCTGTAGCAGTCGAAGGTCACGTCCAGGCCCTCGTCACGGGACTTTTCGACGAGGCCGATGTAATCATAGTGACTGCCGACGCCCTGGCCGGGCTGTCGGTAGTGGGTGAAGTGGACGGGGCTGCCGCTGCGTCGTCCTATATCGAGGGCCTCGTGCCAGGGGGCGAGGAGGCCTTTGGCGCGGAGCTTGGCGCGGGTGTGGGTGTGGTAAAAGCCGCCCATGCGGGCCGAGACCTCGGAGAGGGCGACGAGTTCATCGGTGGAGGCGTAGGAGCCGGGGGCGTAGTCGAGACCGGTGGAGAGGCCCCAGGCGCCCTCCTCCATGGCTTCGCGCATGACCGACTTCATGTCCTCAAGCTGGGCGCCGGTGGCGGGACGGTCGTTCCAGCCGACGGCCCAAACTCGTGGTGGGCCGTTGCCGATGATGTAGGCGATGTTGATGGCGACTTTGTTATCGTACTTGTTCAGCAGTTCGGTGACAGTGAGCCAGTCGGCTTTGGGTGGGTAGCCGTTGAGGCCTGAGTCCAGCCATATATAGCGTTCCAGCTCCTTATGGCTTTTGAAGGGGGCGTGGGAGATGCCGTCGATGCCGATAAGCTCGGTGGTGACGCCCTGGCGGACTTTGGGCTCGTGCTTGGGTTCGCCGAGGATGGTGAGGCCGGCGTGGGAGTGTAGGTCTATGAAGCCGGGGCAGACGACTTTGCCGGCGGCGTCGATGGTCTGGGCGGCCTCGGCGTTAGATACGTCGCCGCGGAGGATGGAGAGGGTGTTCTTTTCGATGCCGACAGCGCCGAAGAAGCCGGGGCTGCCTGAGCCGTCGATAATCTGACCGTTTTTGATGAGGATGTCCAGCATGGCCGCCTCCCGGGTGCAGTTTCGCGCTCATGTTATCACAGGGTTGGCGAGTAGAGACATTTGGGGCGTTTTGTGCCAAGCTATGGGCGCGGAAGGGGAAGTGGCTATTGAATTGTAGTACCCTACCGCACCCTGAAGGGTGCGGCATAGGCTTTATCGGTGGGTGTGCAACGCATATTGGAGTCTACTGGGTAGATAGAACACGCTCAATGAATATGAAGGAGGCGAGGAGTCATGCTCATAGTGGATACGCACTGCCATGCGGGGTTGAACTGGTTTGAGCCTATTGAGATGCTGCTGCGGCAGATGGAGTTGAACGGCGTGGAGAAGGCGACGCTGGTGCAGCATCGGGGGGCGTATGACAACAGCTATCTCATCGAGGCTGCAAAGAAGCATCCGGGGAAGTTTGCGGTGGTGGCGATTGTGGACGTGTCGAAGGCGGATGCGGGGAAGGCGCTGGAGGGGTGGGCGAGGAAGGGGGCGGTGGGGGTGCGGCTGAATGCATCGGACAGATCGCCGGGGAAGGACCTGCTGGCGATATGGAAAAAGGCGTCGGAACTGGGGCTGACGGTGAGCGTGTCGGGGCAGACGGCGCCGTATGCGTCGGAGGAGTTTGAGGGGCTGGTGGTGTCGATGCCTAAGCTGCCTATGGTCATCGAACACCTGGGGAACATGAAGCCTGGGGAGAAGGCGCCGTATTCGACCTACAAGAGGATACTTTCGCTGGCGAAATACTCGAACACGTATATCAAGGTGGGCGGGCTGGGGGAGATTAGCGAGAGGCCGCCGGTGCTGACGCCGGAGTTCGGGTTTGACTACACGCCGCCGCTGGTGGACATGGCCTTGGAGGCGTTTGGGCCGAAGCGCGTGATGTGGGGCAGCGACTACCCGCCGGTGAGCAATCGAGAGGGGTATGGGAACGCGCTGGCGGGCATCAGGGACTACCCCGCGCTGAAGAGCAAGTCAGACAGGGAGTGGGTGATGGGGAAGGCGGCGATGGAGGTATGGCGGTTTTAGTAGCGCTTCATCGTTAATATTGCGATAATAGTCTGGAGCTTATCTACATGTTGCGTATTTGTCTAGAGGCCAGGTAGAACCGGGGACATCATAATCGAACGCACCAACATTTCGACAATTCTAACAGATGCATAAGTTTTGCAGAGCTTTGGGGCTTATTCTTTGGGACTCCCTATTGCTACTCCGAAACATCCCTGTTTTCAAGGATTGGGTAGAGATAGCAGTAATAGTCTTAGCCATCTTAGGTATTTCAGCATCCGCCGTGCTCGCCGCTTTTGTGCAGAACTCTATTCATGGTGTAAATAACCTCTATCCATGGGTCATGCCGGTAATCGTTGCCTTTCTAGTCTTCGGAGTGTTGGTCTTATTTAGAGCAACTTACTTGCAACTAGCGCTGGATGTAAATAAAAGGTCAGCTGAGCCTGTAATAGAAATTGTGGGCGTACGTGAGCAAGTTCTTAATCAAGTAGGAACTGGCTATGCTATCGAAGTTTACAATCGGGGTTTACTGGACGCAGATCATTGCCATGGTCGCTTGGTTGAAATAGAGTTTGAAACTTTGCAAGAACATCAAACTTTAGCAAGATGGCCGATTGGCCGCGACTTACACTGGTCTGGACAAGTGGAAAATGTAGATAGTTACACGTTGCCAGGCCACCATAATGCGATCCTCAACGTTGTGTATTTCGACACAATTCAGAATAATTGGAAGGTAATGCTAGTCTATAGAAGCACGCCTCAGTACAGGATGGACATAAACCTATAAACGTAATATGTCGCATTGTTCCAGGCATAATTCGATTGCCCTTAGTCGGAGAAATGAGGCATGAAAAGCCTTTTGAGATACTTTATGCAGGAGCCGAGAATACCTCATTGACAGAATTTCGGCAGAGGAGTATGGCTTAGTAAGGTACTGGTAAGGCAGGCTCTCCCTTCCCGATAGCGGCCGAAGGTGAGAAACGGTGAATCCCCGCCACTTCCCGCCTTGGAAGAAAAAAAGGTGGGGGCTAAAGGAGACTTATATCTTGGATTACGCCGCCGCGCTGAACCGGCTGATGGGGCTGGTGGACTTCGAGAGGTTTGTGGGGCCCAGGGGGCCGAGGGTAAAGTTTGATTTGCGACGCATGTACGCCTTCCTGGAGTCGTTGGGGGACCCGCATTTGGGGAGGCCGACGGCGCATATTACGGGGACCAAGGGGAAGGGGAGCACGACGGCGATGATGACGTCAGTGCTGGCGGCGGCGGGGTACAGGACGGGGATGTTCATATCGCCGCATTTGCATACGTTTCGAGAGCGCATATCGGTGGACGGGAGGCCGGTGAGCGGGGAGGATTTCGCCAGCCTGGTGGAGGAGGTGTGGCCGCATGTAGAAAAGGTATCGAATGAGGGTGGAGTGGGTGAGGTGACGATGTTCGAGACGCTGACGGCGATGGCGTTTGTGCATTTCAGGAACATCAAGGCTGGCTTTCAGGTCATGGAGGTGGGAATGGGCGGCCGGCTGGACTCGACGAACGTGGTGAAGCCGAATGTGTGCATCATAACGTCGGTGAGCCTGGACCATACGCATATTCTTGGCGACACGGTGGGGCTTATCGCGATGGAGAAGGCGGGGATCATCAAGCCGGGCGCGCCGGTGGTGATATCGCCGCAGAAGCCGGAGGCGCGGGAGGCGATAGAGCGGGTTTGCAGGGAGCAGTGGTCGAGGCTGATAGAGGTAGGGAAGGACATCACGTGGTCGGCGGTGGGTCACGATTTAGGGGGGCAGGACTTTGTGGTGAAGGGCCGGCTGGGGGAGTACCGGCTGAGGACGCCGCTTTTGGGGAAGTACCAGATGGAGAACGCGTCGGCGGTGGTGGGGGCGCTGGAGGCGCTGCGGGAGGAGGGGTTTGCCATTAGCGACGCGGCGATAAGAGAGGGGATGGCGAGGGTGTCGTGGCCGTGCCGGATGGAGGTCTTGGGGAAGTCGCCCCTGGTGGTGGCGGATGGAGCGCACAATCCGTATTCGATGGGGCGGCTGTGTGAGTCATTGCCGAAGTATTTTAATTATAGGCGGGTGGTGGTGATATTTGGGGCGTCGAGAGATAAGAATGTGGAGGGGATGGCGGCGGAGGTGAGGGCGATTAAGCCTATAGTGGTGACGGCGAGGTCTCGGCACCCGAGGGGGGCGTCGCCGGGGGAGCTGGCGGCGGTGTTTGGGCGGCATGGGGTGGAGGTAGTAGAGGGAGGGGAAACGCGGGAGGCGCTGGCAAGGGCGCGGTCGCTGGCGGGGGAGTCGGACCTGATACTGGCGACGGGGTCGTTGTTTTTAACAGCGGAGGTGAGGGAGGAGATACTGGGGATTGCGCCAGAGGTTTACCCACAAGCCAAACCTAGAACGGCGATTCGATGATCAATAGACTACGGGCGGCATCACCGATGCCTTCCCGATGCGCTTGTGAATTTAAGCGGTCATGACAAGTGGTCTTAATGCCCGTATTGTGTTCTTAGGGATTCACCCCTCAACCTACGCCTTCTCCCACAAGGGGAGAAGGAATTTTCTTGGAGGCAGTCAGTGGTTTCAAATGCCCTCAAACCTCATCTAACGCCAGACATTCAATGGCGGAAGAGACCAAAGGTGGTTATCACAGGCATGGGCGCGTTCACACCGCTGGGGAACAGCGCTGAGGAGTTCTGGAGGAACCTGGTGGCGGGGAAGTCGGGTATTGGGCCGATGACGCTGGCGGACCCGTCGGAGTACCCGTGCCAGATCGCGGGGGAGGTCAAGGGGTTCGACGCAGGGCAGCACATCGATGCCAAGGAGGCGCGGCGGATGGCGCGGTTTTCGCAACTGGCGGTATCGGCGGCGCTGCAGGCGGTGAAGGACGCGGGGCTTGTGGTGAAGGCGGAGGAGGCGGAGCGCGTGGGGGTGCTGCTGGGGAACGGCAACGGGGGGTTCCCGACGACGGAGGCGGGCGCGCGGACGATGATTGAGAAGGGTGGGATGAAGGTATCTCCTTTTTTCTTCCCCATGACCTTACCAAACATGGCATCGTCTAACGTTAGCAGGATACTGGGGTTGCGGGGATATAACTCGACGGTTATAACGGCGTGCGCAGCGTCCAACCAGGCCATGGGGGAGGCGCTGGAGGTGCTGCGTCGCGGGGCGGCGGACGTGATGCTGTCTGGCGGCGCAGAGGCGGGGATCAGCCAGCTGGGGTTGTCCGGGTTCTGCACTATGCGGGCGCTTAGCACTCGAAATGAGGAGCCGCAGAAAGCGAGCCGGCCTTTTGACGCACAGCGGGACGGGTTTGTGCCGGCGGAGGGATCGGTGGTCGTGGTGCTGGAGACGGAGGAGCACGCGCTAAGGCGAGGAGCGAGGATTTATTGCGAGCTGGCGGGGTTCGGATGCACGTCCGACGCGTACCACCCGGTGCAGCCGCAGGAGACGGGGGACGGGGCGGCGCGGGCGATGAAGATGGCGCTGGACGACGCGGGGACAGGGCTGGCGGAGGTGGACTATATCAACGCCCATGGGACGTCAACGCCGCTGAACGATTTGGTGGAGACGGTGGCCATCAAGCGGCTGTTCGGGGAGCTGGCGTACAAGATACCGGTGAGTTCGACGAAGTCCATGGTGGGGCACTCGCTGGGGGCGGCGGGGTCGCTGGAGGCGGTGCCGTGCGTGCGGAGCATCACGGACGGGGTGATACACCCAACCGTGAATTATGAGTTCCCGGACCCGCAATGCGACCTCGATTATGTGCCTAACGTGTCGAGGAATAAGGATGTAAGGGTGGTGCTGTCCAACGCTTTCGGGTTCGGGGGGCAGAACGCGTGCCTGGTGTTCAGGCGGTACGAGAACGGGAGGTAATGTGGGGCAGCCGGGAGGGGAAACCTGAGGGGCCATCCGAGTTGCGTCGTTAGTCACGTCGATTGGATCACCTTCGAGCAGGCTCAGGGCAGACTTCGACTGCGTCTCAGGATCATATGGGGACCTCGCCGTATCAGCCTTGTATTACTCCTTTTAGACTAGTCGCGGGCTTTTGAGGCCTCACCGTTTTCGAGGCTATTTCTCTCCATTCAGTCAATTCAGCAGTCAGCACGGTAGGCAAATACTCCTTTTAATTGGTTGAGCAAGCGGAAGCCTTTAGCCGGAGGCGCACTATAAAACGGGTCCTTTTTACTCAGGCGGGAGGCCGCATAGGATTAGGTTTCGCCCGGTCGCTGAGGGCGGCGCCGGAGCCGACGCATCTGATTGGCGTCGACAGCAACGAGTTCCATCTCCATCGCGCAGTCGCCGACGAAAGGTATTTAGTGCCGAGGGCGGCCCATCCTACGTACCTGGCTATCCTTCAAAGCATTGTGGAGGAGACGCGCCCGGACCTGGTGTGGGTGCAGCACGAGGACGAGATTTTGGCGGTGGCCCGCGACCCGGGACGCATAAGGGCAAGGACGTTTCTTCCAGACGCCCGCACCATTGCTGCCTGCCAGGACAAGATGACTTCCAGCAAGACCTGGGAAAGGTCAGGCGTGCCGACGCCTCGCAGCATGATGATGAATGGTCCGGAGGACGTGGCGCTGGCTTTTGGGGAGATAGGCCCACACTTATGGCTCAGGGCGGTGAAAGGCGTGGCGGGCAGCGGGTCTCTGCCGGCGGACGATGTGGAGAAGGCGGCGACCTGGATTGATTTACATAAGGGCTGGGGCAGATTTATGGCCGCGGAGCGTATGACAGGGGAGAGCGTGTCGTGCGAATACGTTTGGAAGAGAGGCAGGCTGCTGGCGGCGCAATGCAAGAAGCGGCTATTTTGGGAGTTCCCTAATCTTACCCTTTCCGGCATATCCGGCGTCTGCGGCGCCCATGAATTTGTCTCTAATCCCACCGCGGTAGACCTGGGCGTTCAGGCCATTCAAACGGTGGACCCTGAGCCCAACGGGGCGTTCGGTGTCGACATGATTTACGACGGCGAGGGCTGTTTGAAGGTGACTGAGGTGAACGCGGGACGGTTCTTCAGCGGAGGGTCGCTGCACCTACAGGTCCCAGGTTTCAACCTGCCGTACCTGGCGCTGAGGGCCGCGCTGGATGAACCGCTGCCGCGAGACCTGCCCCACGTAGACTCTTTGCCCGCCGGAATTGTGGTGATACAAGGCGTAAGCGTAGAGCCAATAGTTACGACCACAAGCGCGGTGAGAGAGTATCGGCGGGAGATGGAGGCCAGGATGTCTAGGGCAGGAAACACTACGTCTAACCTAGCTAATTCCGGGAGGCGGAACTGATGAAACAAGGCTTAAGCATCATAGACAGTGACCTCCATTGGATAGAGCCTGGCGACATGTATGAGAAGCACATCGATGAGCGGTTTCGCTCTCGTGCGCCGCGGGAGGTGCTGATGCCGGAGGGGAGGCGCATTCGCATGGTGGAGGGCAAGGCGGTGCCGCGTTGGACCAGGGATCCGAAGGTGAGCAGGGCGAACAGGGGCCTGATGGAGAGGATGAACCCAGGGCTAGCCAGAGCGCGAGCCCGCAAATACGATCCTCCGTCCTATCTGTACGCCATGGATACGGAGGGGACGTGTGACCTCATAAACAATGGTTACCGAAAGATTTTTGTTGCCTCAGAATTACGGTTACCTTTCCCCGACCATGATAAGGGACTACCTGGCCTAGCTGCGAGCTTTAGAAGCTTCTCGGT
>VGZZ01000068.1 GCA_016872285.1 SAR202 cluster bacterium
CCTTAGGTTCCTCCTCATCCTCCAACGAGTTGGCGAGCTGGTTGGTGGCGTTCTTCAGCTCATTCATCGTCTTGCCTAGATTCTTGGCAAAGCCCGCCAGCCTGGTCGGCCCCAGCACCAGGAAAGCGATGAGGAAAACTATGATTAGCTCCAGGCCGCCGATACCAAAAAAATTCACTTCTTTCCCCTTATCCCTGTTTGGCCTCGCAGCACCGCAGTGCTGTCAGCCCGTCAATTCTATACCCTGCTTTGTGCAGCAGCTTGCCCAGGCTGCACAAGGGCAGCCCCAGGACATTGTTGTAGCACCCCTCTACCAGTGCGCCCTCAGCAAAAGGCGCGTCCTGCACACCATAGCTCCCCGCCTTGTCCATAGCCTGGCCCGAAGTGATATAAGACATCGCCTCCTCATCACCGTAGCCGCCCAGCGTCACGGTGGTCTCGCACACATCCGCCAGCGCCTTCCCCGATTCGTCCACCACTGCCACACCCGTCACCACGGTGTGCTGCCGCCCTCGAAGCGCCTTCAGCATCTCCACGGCCTCCCGCTCGTCCCCCGGCTTCCCCAGCGTCCGCCCATCCAGCACCACGGTTGTATCCGCTCCTACCACCAGCTTCCCAGGCCTCCTCGACGCCACCGCCCGCGCCTTGGCCAGCGCCAGCCGGCGCACCATCTCCCTGGGCTCCCCTCCCTCGTCCTCGACCACCCCCGACGCCTCCACCTCCATCGCCACCCCCAGTCCGCCGAGTCGGACCGCCAACTCCCGACGCCTCGGTGACGCCGACGCCAGCACCAGCGACTCCACGGGCCGTCGCAGAGAAAGCGTCGCCAGGCATTCCACATGGTGGGTCTGCGGGAACATGTCCATCGGTTGCACGTCTTCTAGACGGAACACGCGAGCGCACAGCATCTTCAAATCCCGCCCTAAGGTCGCTGGGTCGCAGGAGACATACACAACGCGAGGCGGCGCCAGCTCCTCCAGCGCCTCAATGGCTGAGGGATGACACCCCTTCCTCGGCGGGTCCAGGATCACTGCGTCCGGCCGCTCCCCAAGATACCGCAGCGCGTTTTCGGTCTTCCCCAGTCGGAACTCCACATTGCTCAGTCCCTGCCCGTTGGCCTTCGCGTCCTCCACCGCCGCTGGCGAGTCCTCAATCGCCACAATGCGACCAGCGTGCGGGGCCAGCAGGACCGCGAAAGTCCCGACGCCCGCATAAGCGTCGACAATAAATTCCGACCCCGTCAGCCCCAGCCTCTCCCGCACCAAATCCACCATCCGGCTCAACTGGTCCACGTTGACCTGGAAAAATGACGGCGACGCCACTCGAAACTCCCGCCCCCGCACCTGCTCTCGATAATGTGTCTGGCCCGTCGGCAGCGAGACCTCGGGCGTCTTCAAAGTCGGCTGGATAAGAAAGTCCTGGGTATTAATGCCATATCGCACCGAAAGTTGACTCGTCTCGCCGGCGTGGCCCTGAAGCTGGCCCAAGATACTGTTGATGCCTGGGTGCATGATCATACAATGGTCAATAGGCACAAACCTTCGCGTTTCCCTGTTCACATACCCCAGCTTCCCGTTATCATTGCGGTGTCCAATGGTGAACCGCGCGTGGTTCCGATACCCGTACTGCTTCGGCGAAGGCAGCGTCTCCGACACCGGCGGCTCCTCGAACCCGCCGACACGACACAGCGCGTCGGCCACCATACCGCGCTTGATTTGCAGCTGGAAGCCGTAGTCCAGGTGCTGCCACTGGCAGCCGGTGCAAGGGCCGAAATATGGGCAAGGCGGCGCCACCCGGTGCGGCGAGGCCGTCAGCACGTCCGTGACCACGGCAGCGATGTAGTGGCGGCGCTCCTTTACCACCTCCGCCTCCACCACCTCCCCCGGCGCGCCGCCCATGACAAACACCGGCCTGTCGTCCAGCGACGCCAGGGCCTCCCCCAATCGGCCCCACGCCTCCAGCTTCAGCCGTATCTTTTGTCCTGTTAGTCCCGTCTTAATCATGACGCGTTATCCACTATACCCTACCCAGCTTTACTCGAAAACTAAACCGAGTTCACCAACCTAGCCATAAATCTAGATTGACCCCGCCGCCTTCCCAGTTATAGACTTACCTTCCTGCCTTTCCTGTGTTAAATTTCATATATGGCATCTAAAAAGCGAATTATCTCGGAGGACCCGAATGGCCAAGCCCTTCTCTGTCGGCGACAAAGAATTTGACGAAAAAGTCTTGAAGAACACCAAGCCCGTCTTGGTCGACTTCTGGGCCGAGTGGTGTGTCCCCTGCAAAATGATCGCTCCTATAGTCGATGACCTGGCGACGGAGCTGGAAGGAAAGATGGAGTTCGCCAAAGTGGACGTGGACTCCAGCCCTCTTACTGCCGTCAAGTACGGCATCCGCAGCATCCCTGCCCTTCTCATCTTCAAAGGCGGCAAACCTGTTGAGCAAATTGTGGGCGCCGTCCCCAAGAGTCATCTGAAGAAAAAGATTGACGCCGTCTTGGCCGCCGCTTAATTAGCGGCGTCTCGACCTGCGGGAGTGGATGGGGCCCGGTGGCTCTCGCGGACTTCAAATCCGCTGTATCCCGCTAAAACGGGATGGGAGGGTTCGACTCCCTTCCGCTCCCGCCACCTATGCGCGTTTTTGTGACCGTAAGCCTGGGCCGACAGCATATTAGCCTCAGTGAGTTGTATAACGGTATCACTAAGAGCCGCATGATTTGGTCTATCTACCTGTGTCCAGCGGTTGAAGATTGCCAGGCCTGTCAGTAATCTTTTGCGTAACAATTCAGGTGTGTATGGAGGCGTGGATGACCGCTAAGTCATGGGTACGAGAGGCAAACCTGCGGTGGGCTAAAGAGACCCCATGGATAAATGGAGATGGTCAGTTTGCGCTTGTCGCACGCTGCGGCAAACCCATAGTAACCCTGTGGCCGACAAGGGCGGCCGCCGAGAGGCAGAAGGCTGCCATAGATAAGGACGAATGCACTAAAGGCTGTGTCCGTAACCATGTGATAGTTGACTTGGACCTGCCCCTGGACAACAAACCCGATAAACGGCCCCCTGTTCGCTGAGCGTAATGGGCGCTGCTCATACTGCTGTCATAACGCGTTTAGTGGTAGATCACAGCGTCATTTAGCCGGCGGCTTATTCTATAGAAGCAACGCCCGGCAGCCGCGTTCGTATGCTGACAAGCCCCACTCGTCGGTATAACTGTCTTGCAGGCCGTCCCCCACCTAACTTTCGGAGTAGTCTCGGTCCTGTCCATTCTACCCTTTTGGCTCTGCATATCTTTGCGGCAGGCTAATAAAATTACATATCGTCAATAGCTGGTTATGAGGGGCTTATTGGAGTGGGAGGTAAGTGCCGGGGCGAGAACCTGAGTCAGAGTTCTGTTGGGCAGTGGGTAGGTAAAGGGCGAATTCTTCCAGTTGTTCTAGCTGCTCGTGTCCTTTCTATTCCATTCCGTGCTAGGTCTAAGACTTCGGCTGGCCACGCTGCCGCTCCAGATACAACACAAACATTAGGAGATGGCTTATGCAAAACAAAAATGAAGTTCTAAGGCAGTACTCCACAGACCTGTTATCTCTGGATAAGCAGATCCTGAACATGGTCAAGGATGAAGCCGGTACTGAAGAGGCGCGGCGTTATCCGGAGGTCCAGCAGCTTATCAGGACTACCCACGATAAGCTGGCTAAAGTCTCGACGGAACTGGAACAAAACCTGTCCTCCCTCGGCGGCGAAAGCTCGTCAATGCTCAAGCAGGCCATGGGCAGGGTCGGCGGAATGGTTACTGGGATGGCCAGTAAGGTTGAGGGTTCCGAGAAGGCTTCCAAAGTCTTGCGCAACACCTACGCAGCCCTGGACGCCGCCGCCCTTGGCTCCATTATGCTCCACACTACCGCCCTGGCCTTCGACGAAAAGTCCACTGCTGACGTGGCCGACCGGCACTTCAAAGAGCTTGCGCCGCTGGCGGTCCAGACCCGGGAGATGATACCCAGCATCGTGGTAAGAGAGTTCGCTGACGAAGGCTATGCAGTTAACGCGTCCGCGGTCGATGAGTTTAAAAACAAAGCCCAGGAGGCCTGGGCGCAAGGGCCCAACGCCTGACCCCTTGTAACAACTCCAGCTCACGCCGGCCCTCGGGGTTGGCTGTGTGGCTTCCAAATGGATGGGGACGCGAGGTCTAACTATCTGCCTGTACCCTCGCCCCCCATCCATTTTTGTGCGCCTCCACCCTAAAACCATCCTCTGGTGGTATCATCCCAGTAAACGCCCGTTTCCCAGGAGGCGCCCATGCTGGTCAAGCAAATTCGCATCGAAAGCCTCGGCAACTCCTCTTACATCGTCGGCTCCCAGGACGCCAAGATCTGCGCCGTCATCGATCCCGCCCGCGACGTGGACCTCTACATCCGCGAGGCCGAAGCCCTGGGTATGAAGATCGCCTACGCCCTAGAAACGCATCTCCATAACGACTTCATCTCCGGCAGCCGCGAGCTGGCCGCCCGCACCGGTTGCCCCATCGCCGCCAGCGCCGTCGGCGGCCTCGCCTTCGACCACCGCGCCCTCAAGCCCGGCGACACCATAAACATTGGCGAGGTCCGCCTTCAGGTCATCGCCACCCCCGGCCACACGCCCGAACACATCTCCTTCGAGGCCACTGACACCTCCAAAGGCGGTGGATCCCACGCCCTTTTCAGCGGCGGCGCTCTCATGGTCGGCGGCGTCGCCCGCAGCGAGCTCCTGGGCAAGCAGCTCGCCCCCTTCCTGGGCCGGTGGTTCCACCGCACCATCACCCGCGAGTTCAAGCCCCTGGATGACGCCATCGACGTCTATCCCACCCACGGCGGCGGCTCCTTCTGTATGGCCTCCGCCTCCACCGGAGGAAGCCACGCCACCACGACCACCATCGGCCAGGAGCGACGCACCAACCCCTTCTTTATGGCCGAGACGGAGGAAGACTTCCTACAGCTAGCCCTTGGCGACCTCCCCTCCTACCCCGCCTACTACAAGCGCATGTCCGCCATCAACCGCCAAGGCCCTAAAATCCTTGGCTGGCTCCCCCAGCTTTTCCCCCTCTCCTCCAAAGAGGTCTGGACACGAGTCCAGGGTGACGGCATCGCCATCGACACCCGCAAGCCCGATGCCTTCACCGCCGGTCACATCCCCCGCGCCTACTCCATAACCGCCGGCGACACCCTTGGCACCTGGGTAGGATGGCTCGTCGAGCCCGGCAAGCCCCTGGTCTTCGTCCTCGACGACCCTTCCAAAAGCGAAAGCTTAGTCCGCCAGCTTATCCGCATCGGCTACGACTCCCTGGACGGCTACCTGGAGGGCGGCATGGACGCCTGGCGCAAGGCCCGTCTACCCGTGTCTACCCTCAAGACTGCCAGCGCTAAGGAGCTATACCGAAAGCTGGAGACCGGCCACGGCCCTCAGCCTTTAGACGTGCGGTTTGCCCACGAGTGGCAAGGCGGTCATCTCCCCGGCGCGCTGAAAATCGAGCTGGGCGACTTGCCGGAACACACCGGCGGCCTCCCCCGCCACATGGCCTACGCCACCGTCTGCGCCGCCTGCTTCCGCGCCTCCACCGCCGCCAGCATCCTTGAACGCGAAGGCTTTAACGATGTGACGCTGCTGGTCGGCGGCAACAACGCGTGGAAGGAGTCAGGGCTGCCGTTGGAGGGGAGGCAAAACTAACCTCGCGCCAGTTCCAAAATCCTTGACTATTGGCATATAGCTCTCCATAATCGCCGCCATCGATAGTGCCCATCCTGGCTTGGAGGTGCACATCATGGTTACTTTAGAGCCGCCAGCCGCTTCCTCTCCACCGTCTCCCAGCTACCCAGGCATCCGCCTAGACGTCGCCTACCCCGAGAAGCTCTCCCGCGGCACCCTTCTCCTCAAGACTTTCCTCGGCTGGATTTACATCTGGATTCCCCACGGCATTGTCCTCTACATCCTGGGTATCCTAGCCAGGCTTGCCATCTTCGTATCCTTCTTCGTCATCCTTTTCACCAAGAAGTATCCCAAAGGCCTCTTTGACTTTGTTGTCGGTGTTCAATCCTGGAATCTGCGAGTGCAAACCCACGCTTCCCTTCTCCTTAACGACAAATATCCGCCCTTCTCCCTATCGGCCCAGGACTATCCCACGCGGCTAGAAGTGGACAACCCCCCTGTCCTCTCTCGTCTCTTCGTTGTGTTGAAACTTCTCTTTGGCTGGCTCTATGTGGGCATACCCCACGGCGTCATCCTTTTCTTCTACTTAATCGGCGTCGTTTTCGTGACCATCTTCGCCTGGTTCCACATCCTCTTCACCGGCAAGTATCCGCGAAGTGTCTTCAACTTCGTCATCGGCTACTTGCGATGGCAAGAGCGCGTCACCGCGTACCTGAGTCTCCAGCGCGACGAGTATCCTCCCTTCCATGGCCGGCCTTGAGCCTTACTACCATACCGCGCCCTCTGATGTTCCTCCTCCTGAGGCCCCTCCACCCTCACCACTAAGGCCCCCGCGAGGCGGTCCCCCCGCTCTGGCCTTTGCCATAGCCCTCGCCTTGCTAGGTGGGGTCTTTGGTATCGTCGCCGCCATAGTCCAGGAGGCGCAAGCGGGCATCCTCGTAGCCTTCGTCGGCGCACCCATCATCGAGGAGTTCGTTAAGCCCAGCGGCGTTTACGCCCTCCTGGTCTGGTGGCCTCATCTCCTCAAAAACCGGCTCTTCACCGCCGCCCTTGCCGCCTGTGGCGGCCTCGCTTTCGGTTACATCGAAAGCCTGGTTTACATTAAGGTCTACATAGTGGATCCCAGCCCCGAGTATGTCCTCTTCCGACTCACCGTCACCCCCGCCATGCACGTTACCGCCAGCTTCATCTTTGGCATGGGCATCAACCAGGGCGCTATAGACTCCATCCATGGCAAAAAACCCTTGCTTCAAGGCTCTCGGAAGTGGTTCATAGCCGCCATTATCCTCCACGCGCTCTACAACATCGGAGCCACGATAATATCGGTTGTTTTCGATGTCTTTTCTGATGAAGACTTCCGCTTTGACTAGCTACCCTTGCCCCTTCTATGCCCCTCTGCTACCCTGAACCCTAATGTCTGACCAGCCTACAACCAAGGCCTCCCTCTTCGTCACCTGCCTAGTCGACCAGCTCTTCCCCCAGGTCGGCGAGGCCGTAGTCAATGTCCTTCGACGCCAGGGCGTGGCCGTGGACTTCCCCGCCAGCCAGACCTGCTGCGGCCAACCCCTCTTTAACTCCGGCTTCCGCCGCGACGCCGCCAAACTCGCCAAGCGAGTCCTTAAGCAGTTCGAGCACAGCCAGTACGTCGTCGTCCCCTCCGGCTCCTGCGCCGCCATGTTCAAAATCTTCTACCCCGACCTCTTCCAAGGCGACGCCAAGCTGGAAACCCAGGCCAAAGCCCTCGCCGCCAAGACCCATGAGTTCTCGCAATTCCTCGTCAACGTCCTAAAAGTCACCAACGTCGATGCCGCCTTCGACGGCAAGGTCACCTACCACCCCTCCTGCCACCTCCTCCGTGAGCTGGGCGCCGCCACCGAGCCTGAGACCCTTCTTCGCGCCGTCCAAGGCCTCGACTACACCCCCCTGCCCGACGCCAAGGTCTGCTGCGGCTTCGGCGGCACCTTCTCCGTCAAGCACGCTGGCATCTCGGAAGGCATGCTCAACGACAAGATACAAAACATCGCCAAGACTGCCGCGACCACTCTCGTCGCCTGCGACTCCTCATGCCTCATGCACATCGGTGGGGCCCTCACCCGCCGTGGCCTCAATGTTAAGACCAGACACCTAGCGGAGCTTTTAAATTCTGGGCCTTCATCTGTATCGCAAGCTTGATGTGAGCAAACGTTGCGAAACGAGGCTGGCTCCCTGGATTTGTGTTACCATGCAAAAAAGTATTTCGCGGAGATTTGGCCGTGGAAACCAAACAGCAGGTCCTGAAGGCCATTGAGGAACTACCCGAGAACGCCAGCATCGAAGACGCCCTGGAACGGCTATATCTGCTCTACAAAATCGAGAAAGGGCTGCGCCAGGCGGGCCAGGGTAATCTGATCACTCAAGAAGCCGCCCGCCAACGTATGGCGAGATGCCTGAAGTAAGGTGTTTTTGTCATTCTGAGCGAAGTCCGTACTCGGACGTAGTCGAAGAATCTGTTATGCCGCTACCACGATTGGTACCTTGTAATATGACTTCATTTGTAAAATGTCCTCTCCCACAAGGGGAGAGGACTAAGGTGAGGGGTAAACCCTGGGAGCACAATTCGGGCATTAGATCCACCTGCCATGCTGCGTTTATCCCTTGCCCCGTGCGTGCCAAATCGGAGCGTGAAGCCTAAATGCCCACCACTGACACCCACATCACCACCGACCGGTTCAAGGCCGCCTCCGCCAAGGCCCTGTCCAACCCCCGCCTCCAGGCCTACCTTGGCCGCTCCATGGGCCACTTCGACGGCGCCCGCGAGGACGCCATCGCCGAGATTACCCCCCAGCGATGGGAGGAGCTGCGTGAGCAGGCTCGCGAAATCAAGCGCCACACCCTCGACAACCTGGACTACTACCTCGAACTGCTGACCGAGCGAGTCACCAAAAACGGCGGCCAGGTCCACTTCGCCCGAGACGCCGCTGAGGCCAAGGAAATCGTCGGCGCCATCGCCCGCACTAAAGGTCTCAAGCTCGCCATCAAGAGCAAGTCCATGGTCTCCGAGGAGATGCGCCTCAACGACTACCTGGAGACCGTCGGCGTCGAGCCTGTCGAGACCGACCTGGGCGAATACATCATACAGCTAGCCAACGAGCCGCCTTCCCACATCATCGCCCCCGCCCTCCACAAGTCCAAGGAGGAGGTGTCGCAGCTCTTCGCCGAAAAGATCAACCGCCCCAACCTTGTCGAAATCGAGGCTATGGCCCACGCCGCCCGCGAAGTTCTCCGCGACAAGCTGGTCAACGCCGATATGGGCATCACAGGCGGCAACTTCCTCGTCGCCGAGACCGGCACCCTGGTCCTGGTTACCAACGAAGGGAACGGCCGCTTCTGCACCTCCGTCCCCCGCGTGGTTGTCTCCATCGTCGGCATGGAGAAGGTTATCCCCTCCCTGGAAGACCTGCGCATTTTTATTCGGCTCCTCCCTCGCTCCGCCACCGGCCAGCGCATCAGCAGCTACACCACCCACGTCTCCGGCCCCCGCCGCGCTGACGACGAGGACGGACCAGAAGAGTGGCACCTGGTCATCGTGGACAACGGCCGCTCCCGCCTCCTCCGCGACCCCCACCTACGAGAGTCTCTCTACTGCATCCGGTGCGGCGCATGCCTCAACATATGCCCTGTGTATAGAAAGGTCGGCGGCCACGCCTACGGCTGGGTCTACCCTGGCCCCATCGGCGCCGTCGTCACACCTGTCCTCGTGGGTCTGGACAAGGCCAAAGACCTCCCCCAGGCCTCCAGCCTCTGCGGCGCCTGCCGCGACGTCTGCCCCATCAAAATCAACATCCCCCACATGCTCCTCCGACTCCGAAGCCACACCGCCGAGGGTACTCCAGATATCCCCTCCAAGGCCCCTTTCAGCGAGAAGTTCATGTCGAAGGCCTACCTGTGGCTCATGTCCAGCCCTGCTCGCCTCGGCTCCATACGAACCCTTGGCCGACTAGCCCAGGCTCCCCTGGCCCGCCGGGGTCGCATCCGACGCGTCCCCCTGCCTCCCTTCTCCACCTGGACCCGCTCCCGAGACCTCCAGCCCCTGGCCCCCAAACCCTTCCGCCAACTATGGAAAGAGCGTTTATCCAGAGAGCAATAATTATGCCAGACGTTACGATTTTATGGTTCCCATCTGTTTACACTATATTCTCGCTACCTTTATTACCGCTCACCCTGAGCTTGTCGAAGGGCGAGGGTTCGCTTGGCTCCAGTCTAAATACCCTCCCCTCATTAGTAAGGGCAGGAATGGGAGGTTATACACCCCATGCCTGACCTCCCCGGCACTTCTAAAAGCGATTTCCTCTCCAT
>VGZZ01000069.1 GCA_016872285.1 SAR202 cluster bacterium
CCCCACTCCCCCACTATACTTCCCCCATCTGATTCCCCTCGTCTCAATTCCCCCTTTGGGAGGGCTTATGGCTATCGGCACAGGCTTAACAAAACACAAGGCCTATCTGGAACAAAACAAAGACCGCCACATCAAGCGTATCCAGAAGGCCGTCCAGCAGCCCAGCGTCTCCACCGAAGACCTCGGCGTCCGCGAGTGCGCCCAAATCCTCCACGAGATGCACAAAGAGGTCGGCTTCCAGGAGGCCGAAATCATCCAGACCCCCGGCCTCCCCGGCCTCTGGTCCTACTACGACGCCAAGAAGCCCAAGACCATCGTCGTCTATGGCAACTTCGATACCCGCCCCGTCCTGCCCCACGAAAAATGGGACATACCCCCCTACAGCGGCGCCGTCGCCTCTATGGGCGGCTTCTCCAAAGTCCTCGTCGGTCGCGGCAGCTATTCCTACAAAGGCCCCTACGTCGCCTGGCTCAACGCCATCGAATCTATGCTGGCCGTCGATGGCACCCTCCCCGTCAACGTCATGACCCTCCTGGAGGGCGACGAGATCCTCGGCAGCCCCTACTACCGCGACATGTACAACAAGTACAAACCGCGCATGGGCAAAGTCACCGCCAGCTTCAGCCCCGGCGCCTCCCAGGACGCCTCGGGCCGCGTCGGCATGAGCATGGGCTCCAAGGGCATGATCTACGCCGACCTCATCGCCAGCGGCGCCAAGTGGGGACGAGGCCCCCAGGGCGGTCCCCTCCACGGCATGACCAAGTCCGTCATCGACTCCCCCGTCTGGCGCCTCGTCCACGCCCTCTCCACCCTCACCGAGCCTGACGGCAATCGCATCGTCGTCAAAGGCTTCTACGACGCCCTCAAGCCTCCCACCGCCGCCGAAAAGAAGGCTGTCCAGGAATATATCCAGTCCATCGGCGGCGGCGACTGGAAAAAAGTCCTCGCCGGCGTCGCCGCGGCCAAAGTCCCCGCCGGTGACCTGCCGGAAGAGCAGACCATCCTCAACTACTACTTCGGCCCCAGCCTCAACATCAACGGCATCAAGGGCGGCTTCACCGGCCCGGGCACCCTCCCCTTCAGCCTTCCCCACCAGGCCTCCGCCCGCTTCGATATTCGCGTCCCCCGAGGCTACAAAGTCCAGAACGTGATTAAGCTCATCCGCGACCACCTGGACGCCAAAGGCTACTCTGACGTCGAATTCAAGGTCATGGGCGCCTTCGACCCCTCCAACGTCGACCCCAACAGTGACCTGGTCCGCTCCATCAAGCGCGCCTTCCAGACCATGGGCGTCCCCCTGGTCACCGCCCCATGCAGCGGCGGCGGCGGCCCCTGGTCTATCTTCGCCACCGACCTCGGCGTCCCCATGGTACGCAGCGTCGGCGTCGGCGGGGGCGGAGGCACCGGCGGCCCCAACGAGTTCCTGGTCATCGACGGCAATGACAAGGTGGGCGGCCTCGTCGAATGCGAGCTGTCCCATATCCACATGCTCAAGTCCTACGCCGAGGAGGCCTAAACTAGACTTGCACAAAGAATCTCGTCTTCTACCTATTCTGGAGAGTGGTGCTGGGGTCTGGTTCTCCCCCTTCGGCCTGGAAGGCGAAGGGGGAGTTAGAGGGGGTTGTGGTAACTTATTTTCTCTTCCCCTTCCAGCAGGCTGTACTCAGTCCCGATGCAGTCGGGAAAGGGGCTAGGGGATGGTATCCCGATTAATGATAGAAACCACTTTTTGTGCAAAGGCGGTCTAACTATGAACCGACAGGAACTTATCAAGCTTATCGAAGGCGAATTTTCCGAGCAGCGCGCCTACGATTCCGCCTGCGACATCACCCAGTTCTACCGCGCTCCCGGCGGCGAGGGCTACCACCGCGCCACCGACTACACCGCCGGGCTCCTGCGCCAGACCAAGGCCGACAAGGTCTGGGTGGAGCGTTACCCACTGGACGGCGAGACCAAGTTCCTCGGCCAGCTTATGCCCGTGGCCTGGGAGCCTTACAGCGCCGAGCTTCGCGTCGGCTCCGCCCAGGGCAAGCTCCTGGTCTCCTACGAAAACGCCTACTCTTGCCTCCCCTGGTGGACACCTCCCACCCCCAAGGGCGGCGTCACCCTGGAAGTCATCGACGTCGGTACCGGTGAGCGCCCCGAGGACTATAAAAAGCAGAACGTAAAGGGCAAAGTCGTCCTCATCCGCAGCACCACCCGCCCCAACGCCTTCGCCCACGCCTGCACCCTCGCCACCGAAGCCGGTGTCGCCGGCATGATCACCGACTGCCTCCTCTACCAGACGGCCCCCTTCCGCACCCGCGAGTCCCTCCCCAACGCCGTCCAACTTCTACGCATGCCCAGCCAGCAGTACAACCGCGCCTGGGCGATAGTCGTCGACTACAACGCCGCCGAACACCTGGCCTCCCTCATCAAGAAGGGCAAGACCGAGGTCTTCGTCGATATCCAGTGCCGCTCCTTCAAGGGCGAAGCCCAGAATCTCTTCGCCGATATCAAGGGCACCGACAAGTCCGACGAGTACGTTATGTACTTCTGCCACTCCACCGCCGGCACCCGGCCCGGCGCCAACTGCGCCTCCGGCCCCGCCATGCTGGCCGAAATGGCCCGCACCATCTCCTCCCTCATCACCAAGCGCAAGATCGCCCGGCCCAAGCGGACAATTCGTTTCCTGGCCAACGTGGAAGGCCACGGCAGCAAGAACTACATCCAGAACCACCGCAAGGAGCTGGACAAGACTATCGCCATCGTCGGCCTCGACAGCGTCGGCCACGACCAGCGCAAGCTCAAGTCCGCCCTCCTCTACTATCGCGCCCCCGACTCCGTCCCCACTTTCGTCAACGACTTCTTCAACGGCGTCATCGAGGACACCCCCAAGGAGACTCGATGGGTCTTCCACACCGCCAACACAATCCCCTTCGTCAACCTTCTGGAACACCCCTACACCCCCTGGAGCGACAACCACTACTACCCCGCCTTCGGTGTCCCCGCCGCCCTCTTCATGTCTTGGCCCGACCTCTACTTCCACACCAGTCTCCTTACCCCCGACAACCTGGACCCCCAGGTCTTCCGGCGATGCGGCATCGTCACCACCCTCGCCGCCATCGAGCTGGCCAACGCCGGCCCCGGGGAGGCCGCCGGCATCATGCGTGAGGTCTCGGCCCGCAGCCAGTTCCGCATCGCCAACATGGCCCGTCAAGCCAAAGGCACCCCAGACGAGCCACGTGTCAAGCGCCGCATCGAAATCCTTGCCCAGCGCGACCAGGAGGCCGTCGCCTCCGCCCTCGTCCTCGCCGACGCCTCCGAGCGTAAGGCCCACCCCGAGTTGCAAAAGGTCAAGACCGCCGCCCAGAAGCAAATCGCCGCCGCCGCCGCCGACGCCTCCGGCCTGCTGAAAGCTGGCCGCGCCCAGAAATTCGCCGCCGGCAACGTCGTACCCAAACGCACCTCTGAGCGCAACCCCCCCGGCCTCGCCGGCACCGAATACTGGGACCTCTACAAGATGTCGGAAGAAATGCACGCCCGCGACCCCAAGATGCACTACGACTCCCTCCGCATCATCGCCGATGAAATCTGGAACTTCTCCGACGGCCAGCGCACCGTCAACGACATCGCCGAGTCCATCGCCGCCGAGTTTGACTTCGACCTGGAACCCCGCCACGTCCTCAAACTCATCCAGGGCCTGGAAAAGCGAGGCTATATCAAACTCAGCAAAGCCTAGCAGCCGCCCACCCATCGTCATTCCGGCGGAAGCCATCTCCCACCCAGGGTGGTTAATTCATCCCTTCTCTCCCTCACGGATGGGCTGGGACAGGGTTTGGTTCTCCCCCTTCGGCCTGGAAGGCGAAGGGGGAGTTAGAGGGGGTTGTGGTATATCTTTTTATTTCCCTCTTCTCCCGTAGTCGGGAGAAGAGGGCTGCAAGCTCGCCGTGGCGAGATAAAGGGTGATGAGGGTCCCTCGCCTGCCTACAGCGTCGGCCAATCAAACTAAGGCCAGCAACAAAACAAAGGTCCGTCATCCTGAGCGAAGCGAAGGATCTATGCCCAAATTCAACGCCTGCATCATAGACTTTCCACACCCATCCCTCCCAAGCAACAAGGAGGGGCCATGGTCAACCACGGCCCCTCCTTTATCCCAGAACCTCAGGCTCTAATTTGTAACCCTTATCTCCCCCCTCATCGAATCATGCCGCTCGCAGAAGTAACTCATCGTCCCCGCCTGCGTCGGCGTGTACGAAAACGTTCCGCTCGCGTTCATCAGTCCCGAGGCAAACGCCCCGCCCTTGGCCCCGGGCATTCCATGCGTCACCGTATGCTCAACGCTATCCTTATTCGTCCACGTCACCTTCGTCCCCACCTTCACCTCCACCGGCGATGGGTCGAACCTGAACTGCTGTATATTCACCGACCCCGCGCTGGGCGCCATCGCCGTCGGTGTCATCCCCGGCGTGCTTCCTGGCGTCATCGAGCCGCTGTCGGCAAACTTCTCCGGGAACTGCTTCACGATAGCCGATGCCAGCGGGTCCGCGATGTGCGGCATGTGCGCGGCGGCCTCCCTCAGATACCCGAAGCTCTTGGTGTCCCCAGCTGCCTGCGCATCGATAGCCTTCGTCAGCGTCGTTACGTGAGGCACCAGGAGCTGCGCCACCGCTCCCACGGGCAAGTTCGGGTTCGCGCCGCTCAGGAAGGCATCAAAGTCCTTGGCGTAAGCCGTCAGGTCCGCCACCGCCTTGTCCTTCTTAGTCTGGTCTTTACCAGCGGCCCCCTGGGTGTAGTCGACAAAAAACCCGATGTGCTTCCTCCACAAGGGCAGGAACGCCGACTCCGCCGCAGTCCCATACACGGAACCAATGGCTTTGGACAGCGCCACCGAGTTCATGTCCAGCGCGCCCGCCGCGGCCTGGAACTCGGCAGTTCGACCGCCCGTAGCCGCCCCCGTCGCCATCCCTGCCAGGTAAACGTGCTCTTGCAGCGTCGCGTTCAAGGCTGCTCTCAAACCCGCCGCCTTGGAGTCCGAAGCCCCCGCAAACTTGTCCGGGAACTGCCTAACAATCGCCGCCGCCAGGGGGTCCGCGATATGCGGCATGTGCTCCGACGCCATGCGAAGCAGATCGAAAGCCTTCGCGTCACCCGCCGCCTGCGCGTCGATAGCCTTCGTCAGCGTCGTGACGTGAGGGCCCAGGAGCTGGGCCACCGCGCCCTTGGGCAGGTTAGGGTTAGCTCCGGTCAAAAAGGCGTCGAAATCCTTGGCATAGGCCGTCAAATCAGCCACGGCCTTATCCTTCTTCGTCTGGTCTTTAGCCGCCGCGCCCTGCGTGTAATCGACGAAGAATCCTATATGTTTCCTCCACAGCGGCAGGAAAGCGTCCTCCGCCGGCTTCCCGTACACCGACCCGATAGCCTTCGATAATGCGATCGAGTTCTGGTCCAGCGCCTCCGCGGCCGCTGTAAACTCTCCGGTCCGACCCCCTATCGCCGCGCCCGTCGCCATCCCTGCCAGGTACACATGCTCCTGCAGCAGATTAGTCAACGCGACACGAAGCGCCGCCGCCGGCGTGTCCGATGTCGCGGCGGGCATAGCCGGCGTATGCGTGTGGGTAGGTGTAGGCGTAACAGGCCTCGGTGTCGACGTAGCTGTGGGAGCGGGCGCCGTCGCCGTCGAAGTCGCCGCGGGCGCCGCGTCGTCTCCGCAAGCCGCGATTAACAGTACCCCCAGCAGCGCTCCTAAAGCCAAAAGGTGCTGCCAGCTTAACCAGCCTCTTATCAGCGGAAAGCCCTTCTTAACCCTTCTGTTCCTCATTAAATCCATCTCCTATCGAATTTTGTTTTTCCCGGGGTTTTTCCGACTTTTCACAGTGCTCTAACCAATTATTCTCAATCACCTCCAAATACCTTGTGATACAATCGACTCCAAGTTCCCTTGACTATGCTTGCGAAAACCCCCACCCCTTGGATCACTCGCCCCTTTGCTGTCCCTTCTTAGTCCCTACTCATAATTGAACACCTGGTGCTAACTAGGACTGAGGCTGATGAAAAAGAAGCAGTCTTGTCATTCTGGTGAGCCTTTAGCCCTGAGCGTAGCCGAATGGGGGAGTTGGTACTTCAACGTAGTCGAAGCCTGTCCTGAGCCTGGTCGAAGGGAATCTGTTGTGACGGCAGTCTGGATATGATTCCCACTGCCACGCCTCACATCTCTCCTAGTTCCCATTAATATTGACCCCCATGAATGATCTTTTTCACGCCTCAGAACGCATCCTTATTGCGGAATGGCTAAATGGACGTTAAGTCCCTTACTGACGAAGCGTTAATTCAGGCCATCCAGCGAAGGGAGATACAAGCCTTCGAGGAGCTGTTCGATAGACACCACCGCCTCTGCCTCGCCGTCGCCTACAAAGTCCTTGGCGACTCCAGCCTGTCCGAGGACGCGACCCAGGAAGCCTTCCTCGGCCTCTGGCGCAGCCCCGGCTCCTTCCAGCCGGAGCGCGGTGCCTTAAGGACCTGGCTCCTCAGCGTCGTCAGGCACAGGGCCATCGATATGACCCGCGGCGCCGCCTTCAAACGCGAAAAGGTCGACCTGGAAGACGTGGCCCACCTCCACTCCTCCTCCGACGTGTGGCAGCAGGTAAGCCGCCGCCTCGACAAAGCCCGCATCAAAGCCGCCGTGGACACCCTGCCCGCCGAGCAGAAGGACGCCATTCTCATGGCCTTCTTCGGCGGCTATACGTATCAGGAGATCGCGGAAAAAATCGGCGCCCCCCCCCTGGGCACAGTGAAAGGTAGGATTCGATTGGGCATGAACAAGCTGCGCGCCCTCCTGGGCGACCCGCCGGAAGGGGCCTCCCATTAACTCCCTCCCCTTCGATATCAGGCTGCCCACAACTCCGCCAACGACGATCTGGAGGAGCTGGCCGCGCTCTTTTCCCTGGAGTCTCTCCCCAAAGAAGAACACGACGCCTATGCCGCCCACCTGCCCCATTGCCGTGTCTGCCGAGACCTCGCTGACCAGTATGTCGCCGCCTCCGCCGCCCTCCCCCACTCCCTGGACGAAGCCCCAGCCTCGCCAGGCTTCAAAAACCGCGTCCTCTCCCAAGCCCGCCAGGACCTGGAACACCTCCCAGCATCCTCCCCCGCTTCCCCGCGACCCCACGGCCTCCTCCCAAAATGGCTTGGCGGCCTCTTCGGCCCCACCCTCCGGCCCGCCCTGGGCGCCCTCGCCCTCCTCCTCATCGCCGCCCTCATCGGTTGGAACGTCGTCCTCCAAATACAGTCCAACAACGACTCAGACCAGCTCGCCGACCAGCAGGCCTTCCTCGCCGCCATCGCCTCCGGCGCTGCCGTCACCCCCCTTAACGGCACCGACGCCGCCCCCAACGCCACCGCCACCCTCGTAACCACCCCCGGCGGTGACGAAGCCTTCCTTCTGGTCAAAAACCTCCCCGCACTCTCCTCCGACCAGCGATATCAGGTCTGGCGCATCACCGGCGACACGCCTCAGGGTATCGGCCTCTTCGCCCTCTCGAAAAGCGATACCCAGCTTGTCGCCCTCCGCACCAGCTTCACCGGCGCCAAAGCCATTGGCGTCAGCATCGAACCCAAAAGAGGCAGCCTCGCCCCCACCGGCCCCATCGTCCTCCTCGGCTCCTTCTAGTTTTCCCGTCCATCTCTTCTTCTTTACAGAAGCCTGACAAAGGGCTAATGTTTCCTTCTGAATGATTATGTCGGTATGTTCCACTATTGGGAGTGCCAACCAGGTGCCTTTCAGTAGCTGGGTTCGGGTCCCATCAGGTTCTCCCTCTTCTCCTTTGCAATAGGAGAAGAGGGAGTTAGACGCCGTCCTGAGTATGCCGAAGGAGGGTGATGAGGTGATCCTTATTTATTCTTCCCCTTCTTCCAGCAAGAAGAAGGGGCCAGGGGATGAAGGTATCCCGATTAAAGACGAGGGCGGCTCGTGATTAATAAGGCCCCCGCCCAGGCCATCTACTACGGCTGGTTCATCGTCGCCGCCTCCTTCTTCATCTCCCTCGTCACCGTTGGCGCCCGAAACGGCTTCGGCGTCTTCGTCATCCCCATGAGCGACGACTTCGGCTGGAACCGGGGCTCCATCTCCCTCGCCGCCTCCGTCGGCTTCCTCCTTAACGGCCTCAGCCAGCCCTTCGTCGGCCGCCTCTACGACAAAGTCGGTGGCCGAAAGCTCATGCTCTGGGGCCTGCTAATCCTCGGCCTCGGCAACGTCCTCCTCGCCTTCACCACCCACCTCGTCTTCCTCATCCTAGTCTTCGGCGTCGCCATGTCTATCGCGATGAGCGCCGGCTCCATGAACACCACCGCCACCATCCTCGCCCGGTGGTTCAAACGCAAGCGCTCCACCGCCGTCGCCATCAGCGCCGCCGGCGCGCCCATGGGAGGCCTCCTCCTCGTCCCCCTCACCGCCTACCTCATCACCCTCACCGACTGGCGGTTTACCTGGGCCGTCCTCGGCCTCCTCATCCTCTGCCTCGCCCTCCCCCTAGCCTACATCTTTATGCGCGATAACCCCCAGGAATATGGTCTCCAACCCGACGGCGACGCCTCGACCCCCTCCAACGGGCAGCCTCGCTCTCAGACAACTCCCGCATCCCTCGAGTCCGACCGTTGGCGCGACGCCTTCCACCACCCACCCGTGTGGCAGCTCGGCGGCGCCTACTTCGTCTGCGGCTTCACCACCGCTATCATCTCGGCCCACTTCGTCCCCTACGCCCAGGAGCGCGGCTTCTCCCCTTCCCTCGCCGCCACCGCCTTCGGCGTTATGAGCGGCCTCAACTTCCTCGGCGTCATGGCCGCCGGCGCTCTTGGCGATAGGTTTGGCCGAAAGAACCTCCTGGGACTCGTTTACGCCATGCGAGGCGTCGGCTACGCCTCCCTCCTCCTTATCCCTGACCCCTGGGGCCTCTGGGGCTTCGCCCTCATCGCCGGCTTCTCCTGGATCGCCACCGTCCCCCTCACCACCTCCCTCACCGCCGACTTTTATGGCCTGCGAAACCTCGGCATCCTAACCGGCCTCATCTTCTCCGCCCACCAGATCGGCAGCGCCATCAGCATCCAGATGGGCGGCACACTGCGAGACATCACCGGCTCCTACGATCTCCCCTTCGCCATCGCCGGCCTCTTCCTCATCGGCGCCAGCATCCTCAGCTTCTCCATCCAGGAGCGCAAATACTCCAGCCGCTCTCGACGCGCCCAACCCCAGCCCATCGCCCCCGGCGTCTAGCCTGTGCCCCTTGCCTCCGTCTCCCCCCACCACGGCGACCCAGGCGACCCGGACCTCCTCCAATGGCTCCAGCACCGCTTCGACCAGGTCGTCGGCCTGGACCCCCTCGCCATCATCATCCTAATACTCCTGTTCCTCATCGCCATCCCCCTCACCATCCTCGCTATCTACGCCCTCCAGCACCGCCGCTCCGCCCCCAAACCCTGACCCGAAAATCCCTTCCCTCGATCCTGCCCTGTCTGGTCCTCCCTCTTTTCCTCGTGAGGAAAAGGGGGAGTTAGAGGGCGTATTGGTGCAATATTTTTTCCCCCTCTTCCTGCAGGAAGAGGGGGAAAAAGGGAGAGATGGTATCCCGCGAATTACCAGGAATGCATTCTTGTAAAGCATTCCGTTAAAAGATAACCCTTCCCCAATTGACTCCCCCTCTCCTTCCCTTTACCATCCTCCCTCAGCTTTTCGCCCAAGGACACTACCATACTCCTGCGCCAAAAACTCAGCCGCGTCTTCCACGGCTGGTGGATCGTCGTCATCGCCTTCCTGGTCAACGCCCTCACCACCA
>VGZZ01000070.1 GCA_016872285.1 SAR202 cluster bacterium
CCACCGCCACCCCCACCCGCGCGCCCACGGCTACCGCCACCGCTACATCGGCTCCCAAAGTCCCCGTCAAGCCTCGGCTGGTCATCGCCCTTCCCCCGCCGGCTGAGCAGCAGACCGTTCCCTACACCCAGTCCCAGGTCTCTGAGAAGCTCAACGCCCAGTACGACCACCTCATAGGCCGCAACATCCTCACCAATGAGGAGCTGCCTGAGCTGGCCACCTCCTGGAGCATTGGCGCCGACGGCAAGACCTGGACCTTCAACCTCAGGCAGGGTGTGCCTTTCTACAAGGACGGCAAGCCTATCCCCGGCTACACCCTCTCCGTACGGGACCTCCAACTCACCTGGGAATTGCTCAACGGTGAAGGCGGACCCTACGGCTCCAAGGACACCCGCAGCCCCGGCGAGTGGACCGCCAGGTTAGGCAGCGTCACAAACAACACCAAGAACTGGCAGTTCCCCAACGACTTCACTGCCATCATGGTCTCCCCCAACATCAACCTTGACATCGGCTTCTTCATGTCCGATGAGTGGGAGTCCGGCGTTATGAGCATCCAGCACTGGACTGCCGTGGGCGGTGAGGCTGGATACCGCGCCGACCCTGTGGGCAACGGCCCCTGGACCTACATGCGCCATTCAGTGAACCAGGATTTCCTGCACAAGCGGGTGGAGAGCCACTACCGCAGGACCCCTGAGTTCCACGAGCGCCATGTCCTCCTGGTTGTGGAAGCCGCCACCCGGCAGGCCGCTCTTCTGGCCAAGGAAGTGGACATCATTCCCCTTATCCGTGCCCAGCGCAACATCATCACTGGCGCTGGCTTCAAGACCTCCCGCTCCACCTTCCCGTCCATTCACCAGGCCATAGGCACGATTTACTACCGAGAGGACGTCTACTGCGTGGACGGCAAGACCCTCCCCGGCACCGTTCCGCCCTGCGGCAAGAGCCCCGGCGGCTATGACCCCAATGACCCCTTGAGAAAGCCCGATGTCCGCCTGGCCCTTAACCATGCCCTGGACAGACCCAGCATCAACACCGCCTTCTTGGCCGGCGGCGGCTTCCCGTCCGTTGACTACTTCCCGCCCTGGCGCTCCGACTTCAAGGACGCTTGGGCCCCCCACCCCGGTCCTGAAGGCAAGACCGGCAAGGCCGGCGGCTATCCCTACGACTACAACCCCACCAAGGCCAAGCAGCTCCTCACCCAGGCCGGGTATCCCAACGGCTTCAACACCATCCTCAACTGCCTGCGAAGCCACAACGTGGTCCCAGAATGGCCTGACATCTGCGAGAAGATCAAGCAGGACTTCGGCGCTGTGGGCGTCAACGTCAGCCTGGAGATGGTTAACGCCTTCGGCGAGTTCCGCAACATCGCTCGCGCTAGAAACCGCCCCAACTGGATGTGGGGCGCCTCGCCCTCCCTGGACCCCATCTGCCGCGCCGTTGAGTTCTCAATGGTGTGGGAGCTGGGCATAGGCTACCGGGAGTTTGAGGAAATCTCCACCTTCTACGCCAAGTGCAAGACCGTCTCAAGCGTCGCAGAGCGCGACAAGATAGCCCAGGAGCTCGGAGACATCTGGGTGAAGAAAGCCTTCACCATCCCCACGTTCTGGGTCACCGCTGAAATCGCCTTCAACCCCAGCGTCGTTGCCGACTATACCGTTAACATGCTACACATGGGCCCGGTCCGCTACCACGAGTACACTAAAGCCGTGACTAAGTAGTAGCTAACACCTCCGTCGGGCCCCTCCTGGGATACAGCAGCGCCCCGAGCCGTCGGGGCGCTGCTGCGTTTAGCGACTTAATAGCTCAGTTCCGATGACCTCCTTAGGGAATTAAGAAGGACAGGGAGCTTATTGGATGCGTATGAATCAAATGAGAAGCCTCTGGTATACTGGGAGCGTTATGGCTATAGAGACTCTTAGAGGCGCGTTTCAGCACCGGGTGCTGCTGCTGACGGACCGGCTGGGTCGAAATCGCAGCCTGGTGCAGTCTATTGGCAACGACGGCCTGGGGTGCGTGCCGCATTTTGGGCTGGAGGGGCTGGCCGAGGGGCTAAGGGATGAGGCGGTGGACGCGGTGGTCGTCGATCTGGAGGCGTGGCGGCCTGAGGAGGTGAGGGGACTCATCGGCAGCTTCCGCGAGGCCAAGCTGCCGGTTCTCGGTGTGGTGGGGGAGAGGGGGATGGAGGAGCTGGGGCTGGAGCTGGATGACGTGGTGTTGCGGCCCCTGCGGCCAGGGGAGATGAAGTACCGGGTAGAGAGGGCTACGGCGCGATTGCAGAGGGCCAAGGGGCCGAAGGTGATGACGAGGGGCGAACTGGTTATCGACCAGGAGCGGTATGAGGTGAGTGTGGGAGGACGGAAGACGCTGCTGACCTACAAGGAATATCAGCTGTTAGTGCTGCTGGCGTCGGCGCCGGGGAGGGTGTTCGGTCGGGAGGCGCTGCTGGCGAAGATATGGGGCTACGATTATTTTGGGGGGACGCGGACGGTGGACGTGCATATTCGGAGGCTGCGGGCGAAGATAGAGGAAGGCGCGGAGACGTATATCGAGACCGTGAGGAACGTGGGGTACAGATTTAAGGCGTAGGACTTACAAACCGCCGCGCCCGCCCACCATACTTGTAGATAAGGTGAGCGGGTTTTTGTTGTGTTAGAATGGGCAGAGTCGGGGCGTAGCGCAGCGGCAGCGCGCCACGTTCGGGACGTGGAGGCCGGTGGTTCAAATCCACTCGCCCCGACCAGCGATTTTTCCTCTCGGCCTTTTCCTCTTTTACCTTTGCGCAGCGCAGGCGGTTAAGTCTCAGCCTGCACCACATCCAATTTTTTGCCGCACTGGGCGCATTTGACGCCAACGACCGCGTTGGGATCATTGGGCTGATGGGGATCGCGGATGGGGATTTGGTAGGCGACCGGGTGGGGGCAGGCGACGCCGCTGCCTTCGGTGGAAACAGCGTTAGCTTCTTCTTGCTGCTTTTTCTCGGAGCCTGAAAAGGGCCAAAGGCGTATCATAAGGGGTCTCCTTTCTTGCTGAGGCTTTGGGGCCTGGCAAGCGACACATAGTTTGAAGGCCTAGAGATGAGTAAAGTTTGAAAAGAGCGATTAACGTCCGTCCCGACTAGCCGATTAGGGTATTTGGCTTGATTCTATTATGTGAATCCACTGCTCCGAATTGTAGATTTGAACTAATCGAGGGCTGGCTTTCAGTTTAGTTACCTTTCCCGGTGATGTTAGCCCGTGTCGCTTTGAAGCAGAAGACCGAAGCGAACTCGCCCAGCGCCAGCGTCAGCTATGCTTATGGATTGTTGACACTCGGAACAAAAGTAACTAGCTTAACGTAGCGACAGGCGAGTCAATTTTGCAATGCAAGGAGTCATTGGTTATGAAGCTTCCTTTTGGCGTGGTGGACGCCGACGGCCATATCAATGAGCCGGAGGACAAGATTAGAGGGTACATTGAGGGGCCGTACAGCGCGTGGAAGAAGCGGATACAGTTAGGCAGCTTTTTCGATAACACACAGGGTGGGCAGCTAGGCGCCCACGGCGGGCCGGGCTTTCCGACGACCAAGGACTGGTTGAAGGCGGCGGACGAGGGTGGCATGGAGATAGTCCACCTCTTCCCGACTACGCTGCTGGCCTATTCGCAGATAACGGACCCCGATTACCTGGTGGCGGTGGGGCGGGCGTACAACAACTACGTCCACGACAACTGGCTGAAGGCGAGCCCTCGATTCAAATCGGTGGCGCTGATGCCGCTGCTGGACGTGGAGGAGTCGGTGAAGGAGATGCGTCGCACGTTTACCGAGCTGGGGTATAACGGGGTGTTTGTGGCGGCGACGGGCTTCGGCCTGCTAGGCGACAAGAAGTTCGACCCCTTCTGGGCGGAGGCGGAGAAGCTGGGGTGCCCCATTGCGATACACGGGGGACACGCGACGGCGGAGTCGGTGCGATACACCAAGTTCATCCAGCGGCACACCATCGGTTTCCCGGTGTCGAACATGATGCAGATGATGCACATGTGCTACGAGGGGACGTTTGAGAAGTTCCCCGAGATGAAGGTGGCGTTTTTGGAGTCGGGCTGCACATGGGTGCCGTACCTGCTGGACCGGATGGATGAGGAGTGGGGCAAGCGGGGCAAGTGGGACGCGCCGAATTGCAAGGAGAAGCCCAGTGATTACATAAAGAGCGATAGGGTGTTCATCCACGCCGAGGCGGCGGAGCAGCTGATACCGGAGGTCATTCGGGTGCTGGGCCGGAATCGTCTGGTTTACGCCAGCGACTGGCCGCACTGGGACAACGAGTACCCTGAGAGCATTGAGGAGATTTGGGAGCGAAAGGACCTGACGTCTAAGGACAAGAAGGCGCTTTTGAGGGACAATGCGCTGGAGTTTTACGGGTCAGGTAAGTAGGGAACACGGAACGTTTGAAAAAGAAGGCCGAGGCTTAACACCTCGGCTTTCTTTTTTGGAGAGAATGGCGGGATTAGGTGTCGTCGTCCCAGGCGGGGTTGAATCGGGCGGCTACCTCCAGGTGATTAACGGGAGCGTCATAGAGGGGCTGGAGGCGCTTCTGGTACTGCTGGAAGAGGGGTAACAACTGCTTGATGGTCCGGGGGTCTTCCTTCAGGCCCAGGTGGTTGAGGGCACTGGCTACGGTGGAGGTGTCGATTTTTTCCAAAGTTGGCTCCTCTTGGTTTGACGGTATGAAATCAAGGAATTTCCTGAAAATCAATCCTTAATCTAAGCGGGATATAATCCCCTTGGCCCCTTCGTTTCGGACGCTTGATGCAGAATACATTCCTTGTCATAAGCGGGGGGCCCTCATCACCCTTTATCTCGCCACGGCGAGCTTACAGCCCTCTTCTCCCGTAGTCGGGAGAAGAGGGAAATAAAAAAGAAATACCACAACCCCCTCCTTCGGTCCGCCAGAGGCGGACTCAGGACGGTCCGATTGCATCGGACTCCGCGATATATGCTTTAAGGTAGCGGAGCGTCTAGCTCCCCCTTCGCCTTTCAGGCCGAAGGGGAAGAACCAGATGGGAAGGGGCCGGGCCCATCCGTTCAAAAGACCTACGGTTTCTCATAAACAATCCCATGATGAAAGAAGGCTCAGAAGTCATTTTCTTCCCCAAGGAGATACTCGGGGCAAGCTCCTCGAAGGAGAAGAGGGAGAACCAGATCAGATACCCACAAGCCCTTGAGTCCAACCATTCCGGGATAATTCACTATCGGCTAAGACCCCTCAGACTTTGTCCTGGACAGATGGGGGCAATATATAGACAAGATGAGCTGCTGTCAAAGGAGAGAAGCCATGGGCCTCCGAATTCGGAGGCCCATGGCTAAGAGCTGCTAGTTGGGGACTATTTAAAGACGGCTTTGGTGTACTCGTGGTCCTTGAGGGGGCCGGCGTTGCTGAGGTCAGGCTGGTATTCGGCTACTACTTTGGGATCGTAGGCGACCTGGGGGTAGATGTAGGCGCCGGGGACGAAGAGGTAGTTGTTGTACATGAAGTTGCCGAACTCGTGGGTGTACTTGGTGATGTCGGCGGGGAGGACGGAGTTCTTGAGGTTGAGGAAGATTTTGTCCAGCTCGTCGTACTCCCACTGGGGAGAGCCGCAGCCCGCCGCCACGTTGCTCATGGGGAAGCAGGTGTTGTTCTGGAAGGCGGAGATGCTGTAGCGGGCGGCGTAGACGAACCGGGCGGCGTTGCGGGCGCGGTACTTGTCGCGGATGGTGCCGAACTCGGTCTGGGTGATCTTGGTGCGGATGCCGGCCTCTTTCCACATTTGGGCGACGGCCTCGCCGATTTCCGGGGCCTCAGGGATGCCGGATAGGGCGGCGACCCAGAAGTCCAGGTCTATGCCGTTGGGGTAACCGGCGTCAGCCAAGGCTTTTTTGGCGCCAGCCAAGTCGTAGGGGTAAACGGCCCACTCTTTCCTGTGGTCCGGGTGGGTGGGGATGAGGCTGAACATGGCCTGAGGGACGGCGGAACTGCCCCAGAAGGTCTTGATGATGAGGCTGCGGTCTATGGCGATGTTAAGGGCCTTGCGGACTCCGACTTTGCGTAGGGGGTCGTTGGCATCGTAGCCGGGGGCGAGAGGCTCCGTCTGGCCAGTTTTGGGGCCGGCGAGGATGGTGCGAGGGCCGTCATAGTACTGGCCGTCGATGAAGATGACGTAGGTGAAGCCCGGGAGGGTGCCGGTGGCGACGCCGTAGCCGCGGCTGGTGGCGTCGGGCAGGAGGGTGCGGGGCACGTCGGAGATGTGGGACTCACCCGTGAGGAGCATGGCCAGGCGGGTGGAGTTCTCAGGCACGAAGATGACTTCCAGCTCGGGGAAGTCGGCGGTCTTGCGCCAGTGGTTGGGGACGCGCTTGTGGAGGATGGACACGCCCTGCTTGTATTCGACGAACTGGAAGGCGCCGGAGCCGATGGGGTGCTTGAGGTAGCCGTCGAAGCCGACCTTGTCGAAGTAGTCTTTGCTCTGGATGCCGGCGATCTGGTTGCGATTGACCCATTCGGCAAGCTGGGCTTCGACCTTGTCGAGCTTCCAGGTGAATTCGTAATCGCTTTTGATTTCGAAGTTTTTGTCGGCGGCGCCGAAGCCGCCCCAGATGGCGGGGAAGAGAGCCTTGTCCTTATCGGCCAGCATTTTGACGGTCTGAACAAAGTCTTTGGCGGTTAGCTCGGTGCCGGTATAGGTGGGTGTGGAGTGGAACTTGATGCCCTGGCGAAGTTTAAAAGTCCAGTTCTTGCCATCGGGCGTGAGGTTCCAGGATTCGGCCGCCCAAGGCTCATTGGCGCCGGTGGTCTTATTGACGGTGACGAGGTGTTCGTAAATGGGGACGAGGAAGCCGCCGGAGCTGGAGGAGTGGTTCCAGAGGCCCAGGTGCTGATAATCAGGCACAGGAACGGAGACTTTGAGGCGAGAGGAGACGGGAACCTTGGCAGCCTGAGTCGGCGTGGGAGTGTTGGTGGGGGCAGGCCGGGAGGTGGCGGTGGGCGTAGGCTGGGGAGTCTGGCCCGGGGCCAGGGTAGCGGTGGCGGTGGGCGTGGCCGCTTAGGTGGTGGGTGTGTTGGTGACGGCGGGCCGCGTAGCTGTGGGGGTGGTGTCATCGCCGCAGGCCAGGATGAAGAGTGTGAGGGCGGCGAGGGCCGTTACGGCCAGCAGGCGGTGTCTATGAGAGGGGAAGGGCAGGTTCACGGCAAAGTCCTCCAAGGACAAGAATTTCTGGGATTAGGTTTCGCGAGAGGCAATTCCGAGCAGTATAGGGATTTGAAAAAAGAAGTGTCAATATAAAGAGGGCCTAGGTAATTAGCAGAGCGCCCCGATGCCTATAAGGCATCGGGGCGCTCTGCCATCTACTGATTAAGACGCGGAGCTACTTATACACCGGCTTAACTTCTTCCAGGAGTTCCACGGGTCCCGCATCTATCATCTTTCCGTGGTACTCAGCCACCACCTTGGGGTTATACACCGCCTGGGGCATAAGGAAGGCTATGGGCACAATCAGGTAGTTATCGTACATGAAGTTGCCTACTTCGTGGGTGTACTTGGTTATGTCTTCCGGCGTCACCGAGTTGTTGAGCTTCAGCCATATTTGGTCCAATTCGTCGTATTCCCACTGAGGGGAGCCACAGCCGCCGACTACGTTGCTCATGGGATAGCAAGTGTTGACCTGGAAGGGCTGAATGCTGTACCGCACTGTGTAGGCCAGCTTGCCAATATTCCTGCCGCGCCAGCGGTCACGCAAGGGTGCTATATCCGTCTGAGTCAGCTTGGCGTTGATGCCGACTTGCTTCCAGTGTTGAGCAATAACCTCTGCCACCGATGGGATTTCAGGCACGCCGGCGACGGTGTAGGTAAAGAAGTCTATGTCAACACCATTGGGATGCCCGGCGCTGGCTAAGGCGGCCCTGGCGCCTGCCTGGTCGTATGGGTATGGGGACCATTCCTTCCTATGGTCTGGGTGGGAGGGAACCAGGCTGAACATAGACTGAGGAATGGCGGCGTTGCCCCAGAAAGACCTGATGATCTCCTGGCGATTCAGGGCAAGGTTCATGGCCTTGCGTACGTCCTTCTTTCTTAAAGGGTCGTCCGGCGAGTAGCCCCGGGCGACCGGCTCTGTCTGACCCATCTTGGGGCCAGCCAGGATTGGGCGGGGTCCGTCGTAGTACTGTCCGCCGATGAACACAAAGACCGTCAGTGACGGCAGTGGTCCCGACACCACGTTGTAACCTCTATCCCGAGCCTGGGGCAGCAGTGACCTGGCCACGTCCACTATGGAGGCTTCGCCGGTCAGCAGCATGGCCAAGCGGGTAGCGTCTTCGGGCGAGAAGACGTACTCCAGCTCGTTGAAGTAGGGCGGCTGCCGCCAATGGTTTTTTACTGCGGAATACACGATGCTTCTACTGGGCTGATGGCTCAGAAATTTCCAGGGGCCGGTGCCCACGGGGTACTCCTGGTACCTCTGGTCGCCCACGGCGTCCCAGTAGTCCTTGCTGATGATGCCAGCCAAGTTTCTGCGCGCCATCCATTCCGCGATTTGTGCCTGGGGGCCGTTCATCTTCCAGTTCAACTCGTAGTCGTTCACAATCTCAAAATTGCTTTCTGCTACACCGAAGTTCCGCCAGATTGACGGGTTCAACGACGCGTCGGACCCCAGAGTTTGCACGGTATGCTTCACATCTTTTGCTTTGAATTCGGGGCCGGTGAAGTTTGGAGCGTCGTGGAACCTAACTCCCCTCCGCAGGCTGAATGACCAAGTCTTTCCGTCAGGAGACATTTTCCAGCCTGTAGCCAGCATAGGTTCGCTGGGTCTACCCGTTGTCCAACTACGATCGATCAGGTGTTCATACACCGGCAGGACTCCCTGATTGCTCCGCCACATGGCTAGCGGTATGTACTGGGGAGGCGGGACCGCCACCTTTAGCCGGGACTCCACTGGAATTTTGGGGGCACTGGTGGGGGTAGGCGTCGGCACGGCCGTAGGGGTGGCCTGGGCAGTGACGCCAGGCGCACTGGTGGCAGTTGGGATAGCTGTGACGGCGGGTGCAGAGGTAGGTGTGTTGGTGGCGGCGGGCCTAACGGTGGCGGTGGGTGTAACGCCGGTTGTGGGGGTGGCGTCATCGCCACAGGCGAGGATGAGCAGGGTAAATACGGCGGCCAAGGATACCAGCAGCAAAGCGCTTCTTCCGGTTTTAACCATTAGCTTCCCCTCTCAAATCTTTATTTTTTTACGTGCTAGAAGCCTCAGCGGATGTGGCCTATGAACCTTTTTTGATCTTGTAGAACTCCAGGGCATTGTCCCTAAGGATAGCCTTTTTATCCTTAGCAGTCATGTCCTTGCGGTCATAGATATCCAGGATGCTCTCGGGGTACTCATGGTCCCAGTGGGGCCAGTCCGAGGCGTACATGAGCCGGTTCTGTCCCATCTCCTTAATGACCTCGGGGATAAGATGCTCGGCGGCCTCAGCGTGGACAAAGACGTTGCCGCTGTTTATGTACTCGGAGGGGTCCTTCTTGCAGAGAGGCGTCTCAAACCAGCCGCGCTTCTCCCACTCCTCGTCCATGCGATTGAGCAGGTAGGGAACCC
>VGZZ01000071.1 GCA_016872285.1 SAR202 cluster bacterium
AATCCCCTGCCCTCCCCTTTGCCCCAGGCTCCTTCCGACCCCCCTCTCAATATCCCCAAGCACTCCAAGATGTCCTCCGACGTCGCGCGTCTGGCCCTTAATCCTCAGGATGTCTCTGTGCTGCGCTCCTTCGCCGTCCCCCAGAGCATTGGACAGTCAACGGCCCTTTCCAACCCAAGCGCCCAGCAGGCCGCCGTCGAGCGCGTTCAACTCTACCTCTATGTCACCCGCTACGACACCCGGGTCCTTGACGAGTTGGGAAGCCTGGGCGTCCAGGTTCAGCGCGTCAGCCAGGACCGCGTCCTCCTCCAGGTCTCCCTCGACCCCACCCGGCTGAACGACCTCGCCCAACTCCCTTACGTCCGGTCCATCACCACACCAGACTACGGCGCCGTAAACGCCGGCTCCCGGCACACCGAAGGCGATGCCCTTCTTGACTTCAGCGCCCTCCGTGAGGCCGTAGGCGTGGACGGTACGGGCATCACCATTGGCGTCATCACTGACGGCATTGCCGGTATTGAGGCCGCCATCGCCTCCGGCAACCTCCCGCCCACTCGCGTCCTGCGGCAGGACGGCAAGCTCATTGGCGCTTCCGGCGGCGTCATGGCCCAATCTTTCCGCGCCGACGGCAACCTGGAAGCTGGCATCGAGACCGGCATCAGCGCTGAGGGCACCGCCATGCTGGAAGTTATCCACGACATCGCCCCCGGCGCCCAGTTGCGGTTCGTCAACTTCAGCACCTCCCTGGAGTTCATGGACGCTGTCGACTTCCTCGCCGGCCTCTGCGACGTCATCGTCGACGATATCGCCTTCTTCGGCCACCCCTACGACCAGTCCAGCGTCATGTCTCGCAACACCGCCGCGGCCCTCAATAACCCCCAGAACCGCCTCCGCGCCTACTTTACCGCCGTTGGCAATAACGCCGTCAGGCACTACCGGGGCGGCTACGATGACTCCGGCATAGACGGCCTTCGGTTCACCAACGAGCCAGGCCGCCTCCACCTCTTCGGCCCCACATCTGATACCACCGATGTCATGGGTTTCGGCTCCTACATCGCTAACCCCATCTTCCTCAAGTCCGGCAGCTCCGTCTCCGTAATCCTTAACTGGAACGACTACGGCGATACCGACACTGACTACGACATGTACCTCTTTCGCAACACCACCGGCGCCCTGGTCACCGCCAGCAAAGGCGATAACATCGGCCTGCGCCTGCCCGTGGAAGGCTTCAACTACACCAACACCGGCCCGGACGGCTTCTTCGACATCGTCATCCAGAACTATGACAACGCCTCCCGTCCCAGAACCTTCGACCTCTTCGTTGTCGGCGGCGACCCTCTTCCTGGCTCCGACATCTATATAAACTTCAACACCCCCTCCGGCAGCGTCCCCGCCAATTCGGACGCCGGCGGCGGCGTCATCTCCGTCGGCGCTGTGGATGCCTCGGACCCGGGCCTGGACCGCATCCAGCCCTACTCAGGACGCGGACCCCTCAACAACGGCGCCATAAAGCCGGATGTGGTGGCCGTGGACGGCGTCTCCATCTCCGGCGCCGGCGGCTTTGGCCGCGGCGGCTCCAGAGGCCCCATCTTTATCGGCACCTCCGCTACCTCGCCCCACCTCGGCGCCGTAGCCGCCCTCCTCCTGGAGCTTCAGCCCGGCCTCCGCGCCGGCGAGCCCGGCGATAACCCTTCCGCCGACCGCTCCGCCCTTCGTTCCGCCATCCTGGCCGGCGCCGTTGATCTCGGCTCCCCCGGCCCGGACAACACCTTCGGCCACGGCCGAATCAACGGCTTGGCCGCCGCCATCGGCTGGCAGACTTCCAATTCTCGCGTTCTCACCATCGACTCTTCCGGCCAGCTTTCCGCCCTGTCCCAGGGCAAGGCTGCCCTCACCGCACGAGTCGGCGGCTTCCAGACCACCCTTAACGTGAACGTCGTCGGCTCCATCAATCTGCAGGGCGGCGCCGACATGGATGACGACGCCCGCCCCGACGGCTCCTTCTTCTCCGACAAGCCTGGCTATAACATCGCCTTCGTTACCGTAAACTCCCCCGTCCTGAATACATCCGCCGCCGCTGATTCCATCGACAGCCTTGTCTCCTTCCATACCTCCGCTCTCCAACGCGGCGCCCTCCGTCCCATCAACGCCCTTGAGACCGGCCCGAACACAGGCCTCTTCGAAGCGCGAGCGGCCATCTTCGCAGATGCCGACTTCCGCGCGCTGTCGCTAGCCGCCGGCTCTTCCGCCAACGACGCTGATAACGACGGCGTAGTCCAAGTATCGGAACTCAACCGCGCCGGCCAGTTAGGCGAAGCCTTAAACACGCGAGTCCAGGACGCCGCCCTCTCCCTCGGCCTGGCCCCCTCCTCTCCCGCCTCATCCCTCCTGGCCGTCGCCCTCCCCGCGGCTGACGGCGAGACCCTTACCTCTAGCTACGACGATGGCGGCGTCATCGTCTCCGCTTCCGCTCAGATTGATCTTCAGCCGCCCGTTATAGAAATCCTCTCACCCTCCCTCGGCTCTTACTCCAATTCTCTAGCTCAGACCCTGCGAGTCCGCATAACCGACCAGCCCTCCCGGGGTGGCCGCGCCTCCGGCATCGCCCCCTCGGATGTTGCCTCCATCGTCGTCGACGCTGCTAACGGTCCCAACCTCGGTCCTATCCTTGCCCCGGCCCAGATTGCCCCCAATTCCTACGAGGTCAGCCGTCACCTCATCTTCAGCCCCGGCGATGAAGGCGCCATCCAGTGGTGGGCGCCCATCAAAGATAGGGTTGGGAACGCCCCTGAATTTATAGACCATCGCACCCCATCCCAGCGGGTCCGGGACCTCCCCAACCAGGCCGTACCCGCCGCGGGCAATCCTTCCGACCCAACTTCCCCGCCCGGTAATCCTGCCCGATTCATTCTGGATACCGCGGCGCCCGTGCTCTCTCGCTTCGTCTCCCCCATCGTCACTGGCGGCTCTATTGACCGGCGCCTGGCCGTCTCATCCCTCATCGGCATCCATTTAGGCCCTGACAGCCCTGCTACCCTCGCCAGCCCCTCCGCCGACTTTCCCTCGCGAGTTATGATTGGCGACCAGGTCACGAACCTGACCGACGGCAGTTCCTGCGTTGTCATTAGTCTTACCGCCACATCGGTCAACTGCGGCGGCAGGCTCGCCGGCGGCGCCCGCAACCTGTGGTCTCGAGGCGACAGCTACGAGATACAGAATCCTGCCGCACTCACCTTCAAGGCAGACGGCGCGGCCAGCCGCTTCTTGCGCGTCAACTTTGACCTGGGCAATGGCGGCGCGCCTCTGAATCCAAACACCCTCTCGCCTGACGATTTCCTCGTCCAGGATGCGCAAGTCGTCAGGACTATGTTGGAGCAAGGCGGCGCCCGTGTCCTGCTCGAGTTGAAAGACCCCCTTCCCACCGACGCCCATCCCCTTGTCGAGTTGGTGGGCGAGATTGCGGATATGACTGGCAATACAGTCACCCCCTTCGCCGGTCCCACCGCCGTCGCCGCCGACGACGGCCTTACCCCCGTGTTCAACGTCATCGTCGCCGGCGACTCCCCGGACCGCCCCCTCAGCCGTGACCTGGTCACTGTCCACATAACCTCCAGCGAACCTCTCGGCCTCCACCCTGTGGTCTCCGCCTCTTACCTTGTATATGACGAAATCACCGGCACCCTTCGAGAGGATCCCGTCTCCGCCAGTCCCGTCGTATCCTCCAGCGGCTCCCTGTCTTGGAGCGCTACCCTGCGAATCGACCAGATCAAAGGTCTCCCCACCGCCGGCCTGGTCAATCTGCGCATCGTCGGCGCCGACGCCTCCGGCAATGCGGCAAACGCCGGCCTTCCTGACCCCGACGGCCCGGACCCCTCCTTCACCGGCCGCTTCCTCCCCGGCGCCCTGGTCTTCGAGTTCGATAACGCCCTCAACGGCGGCAATCCCACCTCCTCCCACGTCTTCTCCCTCTCTCCCAATGCCGGCTCTGCCCAGCGGCCCGTGGCCGGCGCCGGCAGATCCTTCGTAAACATAAATTTCTGCAACCCCCTCCATCCCTCCGAGTGCGGCGAGCATCCCGCCGCCAGAGTAATCGCGATGCGGCAGCCCAATCCTGTCTATCCGGGCAAGTCCATTCTTCTGACCTCCGCCCTCCTCACCCGTATAGGCTCGCCCACCGCAGATGTCCTTCCTATCATCCAGTCCGTCAGCCCCGCCTCTTTCCGGCTCCCCCTTGCTGACATGGCCCCGGGCCAATACACCCTTCTTATACAGGCGAGGGACGCCGCGGGCAACCTCTCCACCCTGCCTGGTTCAGCCTCACCCACTAACTTCCTCTTCTTGTTCGAAGTCCCCGCCTTCGGCTCCATAGCCGGCTCCGTCACCCTCCAGGACAGTCCCGACGCGTCCATCGCCAGCGTAACCCTCAGCCCCGGCGGCGTCACCATCCCCGTCGGCCCCAACGGCTTCTTCTCCCTGGACGGCATCGCTTCCGGCGCCTACACCGTCACCGTCGTAGCCCCGGGCTACCTCCCCTCCCAGCGCCTAAACGTCATCGTCGACCCCGGCCAGGCCGCCCTCCTCCCTCCCTTCCGCCTCCAGAAAACCCCCACCCCACCCAACAATACATAGCAGCCCCAGACTTCATCCCCTTCTACAGAGACGCATGATGCACATTAAGGAAGGGGATTTTCGAGCCTTCTATCGTGATGGTTCTGTTCATGAGAAACTTTAGGCCTTTTGAATATACGAAGGTTGCATGGATGTCCCATCAGGTTCTCCCCCTTCGGCCTGGAAGGCGAAGGGGGAGTTAGACGCTGTCCTGAGTCCGCCTCTGGCGGATCGAAGGAGGGGGTTGTGGTTCCTTAATTTCTCTTCCCCTTCCAGCAGGCTGTACTCAGCCCCGATGGAGTCGGGAAAGGGGATTAAGGGGATGGTATCCCGCTTAAGACCAGGAATGTGTCGTGCATCACACGTTTCTTGTGGATGCTCCCCTCGGCCCCGTCCGTAACCACCACTCATTCATTAGCACCCTATCCCGTTGACCCCGTCCCCCTCCCTTGACCCCCGGCCCCCGCCTCCCCTACCCTTCCCTCACCCTCCCAAGGAGGCCACATGAACAACACTGACCTTTGCTACGCTCCCGTCTCAACCCTCTCCCGGCTCTTCAAAGCCAAAAAACTATCCCCCGTGGACCTGGTACACGCCCAGCTGGACCGAATTGAGACCCTCCAGCCCAAACTCAACGCCTTCATCACCATCACCGCCGAAAGCGCCCTGGCCGACGCCCGCCGCGCCGAGCGCGAAATCTCTAAGGGCGGCTATCGAGGCCCCCTCCACGGCGTCACCTTCGCCCCCAAAGATATCTGCTACGCCGCGGGCGTCCGCAACACCGCCGGCGTGAAAATCTACGACCAGTTCTTCCCAGATTTCGACTCAACCATCGTCGCCCGCCTCAAGCAGGCCGGCGCCATCCTCATCGGCAAACTCAACATGGCCCCCTTCGGCCTTCGAGGCTCCGGCAAAAACGAGTTCTATGGCAGCCCCCGAAACCCCTGGGACACCACCCGCGTCACCGGGGGCTCCTCCTCCGGCTCCGGCGCCGCAGCCTCCGCGGGCCTCGTCACCATCGCCATTGGCGGCGACACCGGTGGCTCCATCCGAATCCCCGCCGCCCTATCCGGCGTCGTCGGTCACAAGCCCACCTACGGCCTCGTTAGTCGATATGGCGTAACTCCCCTGGCCTGGAGCATCGATGTCTGCGGCCCTATGACTCGCGCCGTCTTGGACTCCGCCTATACCATGGACGCCATCGCAGGCCATGACCCCCAAGACCCTGCCTCCGCCGTCACAAAGCCCTTTAAATCCAGCGTAGGCATAAAGAAAGGCATCAAGGACTTGCGCATCGGCGTTCCGAAACAGTTCTGGGGAGCGCCCATCGAGCCTGAGGTCAAGGCGAGTGTCCAGAAAGCTATCGCCGTGCTGGCAGAGCTAGGGGCACAGGTCCATGAAGTCTCCTGGCCCAACGTCTTCTGGGCCGTCACCTTCGGCCACCTCCTCTCCATCGCCGACGGCTCCGGCGCTATGGGCCGGCTTGCCCGCCAGCCCAATCCTTCCCCGGAATTAAAAGAACTCCTCAAACGCTACCCTCGCATCGCCTCCGGCGCCCTCATGTCCGCCGCCGACTACCTCTTGGCCCAGCGTATGCGTCAGCGATACCTCCAGGACATCCACAATCTCATGTCCAACCTCGACCTCATCGCCGGCCCCACCATGCCCATGACCGCCTTCCCTCTGAACGCCGACCAAGTCACCATCAGCGGCGATACCCGCGGCCCCGAGGCCTTCGTACCCACCTACTGCCGTCCCTACAACACCAGCGGCTTCCCCGCCGTCACCCTCCCCTGCGGCTTCGACTCGCGAGGTCTCCCCGTCGGCCTTCAAATCGCCGCCAAGCCCTTCCAGGACACCCTCGCCCTCCGCGCCGCCTACGCCTATGAGCAAGCCACCGACTGGCACACCCGCCGGCCCCCCATATAATGCTGTTATCCAGGTTCATCCTATAGCGACTGGAGTCCAGCCTCTTATCGCCACGCTCCGCCTCCTTCCTCTTTACAAGCGCTTCCAGCGCTCTGCGCCCCCGCCCTGCAAAGAGAAAAATAAAATCGCCAAGGTTTCTTTTCACTCTTAGCGATCCCATTATCTCCAATCCATCCCCATTGAGGCAGATGAAGAACCAGTCTGTATAACAACCGTTTTACCCCTTGGATTTACGGAATGCCTGCTATATATCAGCTGTCATCGTGTATTACGCTTAAAATGAATCCGACTCCATCCCTTTTACTTAGTCTTTTAGTCACCCTACTTATATACCTAGGGACATAGTGCCCCTTTAGCGGCTGGAAATAATTGTAAGGAGTCCCAGACAGGCAGCATTAGGGCTGGAAGGCTCGCCTGCTCCGGGATACCCATAGGCTCCCGCCTCGTAACCCGCTCCCAGTGGGCTGCGAAATTTGGCTTTTACGGAGGTATCCTCGTGACAGTATCCAGATGGCTCTTCAGTAGGAGAATCTACCTGCTCCTCACCGCCCTGGCGGCCCTCACCCTCGTCGTCGTCGCCTGCGGCGACGACGACACCGCCACGCCGGGGCAGACCCGCACCCCTACCACTGGCGCCACCGCTACCGCCACAACACCCGCCCAGACTCCCACTACTGGCTCTACCGCGTCTCCCACCGCCGCTGCTACGCGGACTAACACCCCGGTAACGGGCGGCACCCCCGGCGCCACCACTGTAACCCCCGGCGCCACCGCATCTCCCCAGGCCAGCCCCTCGCCCACCGGCGCTGCCGGCGTCCCTATCAAACCTCAGCTAGTCATCGCCCTTCCTGCTCCGGCTGAGCAGCAGACGGTCCCATACACCCAGTCCCAGGTCTCCGAAAAGCTCAATGCCCAATACGACCACCTCATCGGCCGCAACATCCTCACCAACGAGGAGCAGCCCGAGCTGGCCACCACCTGGAACGTGGGCGCTGACGGCAAGACCTGGACTTTCAACCTGAAGCAGGGCGTGCCTTTCTATAAGGACGGCAAGGCTATTCCTGGCTACACCCTCACCTCCAAGGACCTGCTCCTCACCTGGGAGCTCCTCAACGGCGAGGGCGGACCCTACGGTTCCAAAGATACCAGGAGCGCCGGCGAATGGACTGCCCGAATGGGCGGCGCTGCCAACTGGCAATTCCCCAACGACTTCACCGCCATCATCGTCGCTCCCAACATTATCCTGGACCTGGGCTTCTTCATGTCCGATGAGTGGGAGTCCGGCGTCATGAGTGTCAAGCACTGGGAAGCCGTCGGTGAGGCTGGATACAGGACCGACCCAATAGGCAACGGCCCCTGGACCCACGTCAGGTTCACCATTAACCAGGAAGTCCTGCACAAGCGCGTGGAGAACCACTACCGCCGCACTCCTGAGTTCCACGAGCGCCGCGTCCTCCTGGTTAACGAGGCCGCTACCCGCCAGGCCCAGCTTCTGGCTAAGGAAGTGGACATCATCCCCTTGGTCCGCAACCAGCGCAATACCATTACTACCGCCGGCTTTAAGACCGCAGCCTCTACCTTCCCTAGCGTCCACCAAGGTGTGGGTTTCATCTACTACCGCGAGGACGTGTACTGCAAGGACGGCAAGGTCCTCCCCGGCTCCGGCGTCCCGACCTGCGGCAAGACCCCGGGCGGCTATGACCCCAACGACCCCCTCAGGAAAGCAGACGTCCGCCTGGCCCTTAACCACGCCTTAAACCGCGAGGCCTTCAACAAGGCTTACTACAACAACACAGCTTTCCCCTCCGTTGACTACTATCCGCCTTGGCGCTCCGACTTCCTGGATTCCTGGGCTCCCATCCCAGGCCCTCAGGGCAAGACCGGCAAGGCCGGCGGCTACCCCTACGAATACAGCGTCCAGAAGGCTAAGGACCTATTGACCAAGGCTGGTTATCCCAACGGTTTCAAGAGCATCTTTAACTGCCTGCGCTCCAGCAACGTCATCCCTGAGTGGGCGGATATGTGCGAGACCATTAAGCAGGACTTCGCTGCGGTCGGCGTTGACGTGACCCTTGAGATGGTCAACGCCTTCGGCGAGTTCCGCAACCAGGCTCGCGCCAGGAACCGCCCCAACTGGATGTGGTCCACCTCGCCCTCCCTCGACCCCATCTGCCATGCCGTAGAGTTCTCCTTCATCTGGGAACTGGGCATAGGCTACCGCGAGTATGAGGAGGCTTCCACCTTCTACAACAAGTGCTTGCAGATCACCAACTTTGCGGATCGCGACAAGCATGCTCAGGAGTTCGGCACCCTCTGGGTAAAGGAGAAGCACTTCACAGCGCCCCTCTTCTGGGTTACTTCTGAAGTCGCTTTCAACCCTGCCACTGTTGCTGAATACAACGTCAACCAACTTCACATGGGCCCGGTGCGCTACCATGAGTACACCAAGGCCGTGAAGAGGTAAGCAGCCCGCGTTTACATCTGGACCCAGGACGGCCCCGGCATGCCGGGGCCGTCCTGTTTTATCCAAAAACATGGTCTTCTTCGGGCTAAAACCGTTACCCTTGGTTCTAGCCGTCTGCCCCACGCCTAAACCGTGCCTGGACTACCCCTATCAAATAGGGATTGACAAACATCTGATTGGTCTATACCATGTAGCGTCATCCCAGAAGGGGCTCTCGCCATTCGGATTACGGCTTGTCCGGTGGCAAAATTTTACGCCTTACGGAGGTATCATAAGTGTTTCAACATAAGTGGTTATTCCACGGGAGGGTGTTCCTGGGCCTAGCGGCTCTGGCGGCGCTCACTCTCGTTATCGTCGCCTGCGGCGATGACGATCCCACCGCCACCAGCGCGCCCGCGGCCACCAATACTCCCACCAGGGCGGCCACCGCAACAACTGCGGCTCCCACCGCCACTACGGCTCCCACCGCCACTACGGCTCCCACCGCCACCCCCACCCGCGCGCCCACGGCTACCGCCACCGCTACATCGGCTCCCAAAGTCCCCGTCAAGCCTCGGCTGGTCATCGCCCTTCCCCCGCC
>VGZZ01000072.1 GCA_016872285.1 SAR202 cluster bacterium
CCCCCCGCCGGTGGGCATGAGGACAAAGACGTCCTTACGATTCAGGATTGCTTTGACGATGTCCTCTTGCAGCGGCCGGAATTCTGTGTACCCGAATACCGCCTTAAGCTTAGATAACACCTGAGATTCGTTCGCCGAGACGCTGGTCATAGTCCGATGATAAAAGGGGCTGAAGCTGTGCGCAAGGATTTGCTGGCACAGCCCGTTCCTCTCTACGCCGTTCCCAGCCTCCAGCCCGCCCACGCCGCGGCCACCCCTACGATCACCTGCAGCCCCACGTTCAAAAAAGCCAGCCCCGGCTGCCCATCTCGAAAAAGCGTCAGCGTCTGGTAGCCGAAGGCGGAGAAGGTGGTGAAGCCGCCCAGCAGGCCGACGATTAGGAAAGACTGTACGCCGCCTCCAAAAAGCTGACGGCTTTCCACCAGCCCCGCCAGCAGCCCGATGAGTAAGCATCCCGCCAGGTTCACCGCCACCGTTCCATAGGGGAATACAGGATGGCTAAGGAGGCGGTCGGCCCAAACGCCGACGCCATATCGCAGCATAGACCCGATAGCTCCCCCGGCTCCGACCAGCAGCACAGTAATCATTGCGCTCTCAGCTATTACAATCTTGGGTGTCTTTATGCACCCACTTCACGTCTTCAAAGACCTGGCCGTACTCGTCCTTTTTTATGTAAAGCATGTCCACGGCTATGGTCAGGCCCCCTCCTACAATTCCGGTCTTGTGGCAGACCCAGCACTTGGCTTCTTTGCCTTCCATCTCCTCAAAGACTTCTCCCCAGCGCCTCTTTTGCTGGCGTTTTAAGCAGGCGTCGGTCTCTACGCATTCCGGGCCGTCCAGCGGCAAATTAGAATACAGGCCTACGCCGTTGCCCACCCGGACCTCTTTAGGTACGGCCCCGTCGAATCCGCATTTATGGCAGACGGCCCTTGCGTTGCCGCTCCGCGGTCTGCTCCGCCAAAGTCTTATTGACATATATCTTCCAAACCCATTCTATCCTCGTTATAACAAAAAAGCCTCCACTGGGACTCCAGCAGAAGCTATCAGCCCCGACTCTATAAGGACGGTCTGGCAGAGCGCCGGGCGGGCTTCATCACGCTAGACGTAGGGTATCCAATGGCCCAAAGAGGTGTCAAGAATAACGACTGTTGACTATAGCAAAGCGGCCTTTTCGTACATTTTCAGCGTCGCTATGCAGAATATCGGCTAGCCAAAACGTCTTCTGGCATTCATCTTTATTTGCGACTGCGCTTGGCGATATAAAGTAGCGCAACTTGTGGCGATGGCGTATACTTGCGTCGAACGGGTTGCCACTTGCACAGAGGCGTATACCGTATCGTATAGCTGGAATATCCAGCAAAAGGAGTACCGGCTTGAGGATCTACGTTGGGAACCTTCCATATGAGATGGCAGAAGAAGAGCTGCAGAGGACTTTCAGCGCCTACGGGCAAGTGGAGTCAGCCACGGTCATCCGTGACCGGCAGACCGGTCGTTCCAAGGGTTTCGGCTTTGTGGAAATGCCCGCGGCCTCTGAGGCCAAGGCGGCCATTGAAGCCCTTAATGGTAAGCAGATTAACTCCCGCGCTTTGACCGTTAACGAAGCCCGGCCCCGGGAAGAGCGAGGCGGCGGCGGTGGCGGTTTTGGTGGCGGGCGCGGCGGCCAGGGCGGCGGTCAGCGCCGCTATTAGGCCTTAACCGTCCCCTAATTGACCTCTAATAAGGGCCTGCCATCCGGGGCCCTTATTCCTATTGGCGTCCATTCCCTCTTGGGTTATACTACTCTCGAACGGGTTGCCATCTGCTTCAGAGGCGTTCCGTATCGTAAGGCTGCAGAGCAGCAGAAGGAGAAAGGTTTGAGGATCTACGTTGGGAATCTTCCGTATCAGACCCTAGAAGAGGACTTGCAGACAGCATTCGGCGCCTACGGGCAGGTGGAAACGGTTACGATTATCCGTGACCGGCAGACCGGCCGGTCCAAGGGCTTTGGCTTTGTGGAAATGCCGACCGCTTCCGAGGCCAAGTCGGCCATCGAAGCCTTGAACGGCAAGCCGTATCAGTCCCGCAACCTCACCGTCAATGAAGCCCGCCCCCGCGAAGAGGGCAGCGGTTTCGGCGGCGGCCGCGGCGGCATGCGGTAACAAAACCTATCGCGGCCACCGATTTATCGGTGGCCGCGATAAAACTTCAGTCCGCTCTCACCACATATTACAGGGCAGCTAATCTTTGCTCGGCCAACTCCGAGCATTTCGTATTTTGGATGCGTGGAGGCTCGTGTGACGCAAAACAACGCCCTGAAGGTTATTCCCCTGGGGGAGCGCCAGTGGTGGTCCCTGGAAGTGCTGACCGCCAGCATGGTGGGCCTTCCTCTGGGAATAGTGCTGGGCTCGCTAGACCTGGCTTTGCCTTTGGTCCTGGTGATCATGGCCGGCGGCCTGGCCTTTATGTACGCCGGGGGCCTGCCTTTTCGAAAGGCCTCCCGCTCCGCCACCATCACACTCGATGCCACGCCACAGCAGGCCTTCGACGCCGCGGCGTCACTGGCGGGCCGGGCGCCGGCCCTGCAGTGCTTCTGGGGCGCGGCCCTTAAGCTGGAGCCGCCCGTCCCGCTTCAGCCCGGCGCAACTATTCAGAGCGAGTACAAGCTCAACGCTCGACCGGGAACGCTGGTCTGGACTGTGGTGTCGCTCAACAAACCCGGCGGCTTCTCCGTCGATATGGAAAACCGGTACCGGCTGCGGCGATGCCAGGGCCACGCCTCCGTCACCATTGAACCCGCGGGAAACGGCTCGCGAGTCCGTTACACCAGCCGAGTCATTCTACCCCTTACCGCCTCCCACCTCATGGGCGCTTTCTACGCGCGGCTGCTCCTTCGAGGGGCTGCTCGAGACCATATAAAACTGCTCCGGCAAGCCATCGAAACGCCCGTCGTCGCCCCCTAGCCTGACTCCCGCGCCCTTCGCAGCGCCTCCAGCCCCAGGCGTCGCACGTCGGCGGGGATCTCCAACGCCTGACCGTTTATCCACTCCGCCGGGCCTGTGTTCTTGAGCTGCTCCTCGCTGAACCATCGCCAGCCGTCCTTGATAACGGGCGCAGGGCCTAAGGGCCGGCAGAAGTAAATCATGTCGATGTGCTGGTGGAATCCTGTCCTGGGGTCCTGGATATCCTCAACCATAATTGCCTCAGGCGGAAGGACCTGCTGGGGGTATGAGAAGTCGTAAGCGAGCCTGCCCGGGATGACCTCCGCCGGTACGCCAGTCTCCTCTTGGATCTCCCGTAAGACGGCCTGGACTGGGTCTTCATTGGGCTCTATGTGACCTCCCGGCGGCAGCAACGCCCTTACTTTTTTGTGCCAGTGCAGCAGCACCTTGCCCTCATTCACCAGGTACCCGCTGGCGGTGAAATGGCGCGGGACTTTGTGCCCTTTGTGTGGCTCCGCGTTCATGCGCTAAGGATGATAAGGCCTGGATTGAAATGAGTCCAGGGTCAAGTCTCTGTTAATCTCTGATTTCGCCGCTGTTTCTTCTCTTCGCGATACTCGTCTATCAGGCGCTCCACGTCCTCAGGCTTTATGCCTAGTTCACGGGCCTTGCGCTCTCCATAGCGAAATATGCTTTCCCACTCTTTCTCATCCGCTCGACCCCGCAAAACTTCTTGTTGCGTCTCGTCCTTTTCACGTTCCTTGTTTTCCATAGCCCCTACACTATCCCTTCGTTCCGCAAGTCCCGCAGCGACGCCTCGAAGGCCTCCACCGTCTTGTCTATCTGCGCCTCTGTGTGCGCCGACGACACCATGAACACCTGCCCGCCCATGACGTGGACGCCGTGGGTCAGCATGGCTTTGGTTAAGTAGCCGGTGCGCTTGGACGTCATGCCCGCGCGGCGCTCCTCGTAGCTGATAACGGGGTCCTCCGGGTTGCCGCTTTTGGGCCACATGCCCAGCATAGGATTCACCATTGATGCGATGCCATACGCGAAGCCCGGCACCTCGGCCCGTCGGAAGGCGTTGTTGATTCCCTTCTTTAGTCGAGCCGCCAGCTCATCGGCCCGCTGGTTTATGGGCCGCTCCGCCAGCATCTTCAGTCCCACTATGCCCGCCATGGCTGTGGGCGGGTTGGCGTTGAACGTCCCGCCTTGGCCGATTCGACGCACGTTGTCCCAGTCCGGCGTCCCACGAAATGCCATCGTCTCCATAATCTCCGCCTTGCCGCCCACCGCCGCCCCGGGCATGCCCCCTGCCACAATCTTGCCGAAGGTACTGAGGTCGGGGTCGATGTTGTAGCGCACCTGTGCGCCGCCCTTGGACACGCGAAAGCCCGTAATGGTCTCGTCGAAAATCAGCAGCACGCCGTACTTGGCGGTCACCTCTCGAAGCTTGGGCAAGAAGGTCTCGCACTGAATGGGGAAGCAGCTGTAGTGGGCGCCCGTGGGCTCCAGTATCACCGCCGCCACGTCTTTGTCGTTCTTCAGGATGCGCTCGACTTGGTCGATGTCGGGCCGGCATACCAGGACCATGTCCATGATGGCCTTTGGCACCACGGCTGGCGGGTTGTTCCCCTGCGACGGCAGTGCCCATTCGTGCCAGCCGTGGTAGTGCTCCTCGAACTTCAATATCTTGTTCTTGCCCGTAAACGCCCGCGCCATGCGTATGGCTAAGTAGGTGGACTCGGTGCCCGAGTTTGTGAACCGCACCTGCTCTATGGACGGCACCAGCCGCATCACCGCCTCCGCCCACTCGATTTCGAAAGGTGTGCTGCCGCCTAGATGCGTCCCCTGAGCTGTCTGGGCTGCCACCGCCGCCACAATCTCCGGGTGGGCGTGGCCCTGCAGCAGCGCCCCGTTCCCCATCACATAGTCGATGACCTCGTTACCGTCAAGGTCAAACTTCACGCCCGCCATGCCTCGATTGAAATACACCGGGAAGGGCTCGGCGTAGCGGTTCTGGTGCGTGATGCCGCTGGGGAAGTAGCCTACCGCCTTTTTATACGCCTTGGCCGATTCCGCGAACATCTTGGTGTACCGTTCGTCAATGGTTGCCATACGTCACCTCAAAAAGTTTGACCTCCACGGCGCTGTGTCCAATATAGACGATTTGGCTGTCAGCTAAGAAGGGAATTGTAGCGTTTGTGGGTAGGGCTTCGATTGGACGTTTAGTACGCAGCGAAAGTTTAGGTTTTAAGAATGGCGGTGAGTTTAGCACAGCGGGGAGGGAGGGGCAATGGAGGGAGGTCCATGTTTAAGGAAGCTTATGATACTTGGGTATTATAAGAGAAATTTAATAATACTTTTGGGTGCTTTAGTATCATTAGTTGGGAGTTTTAATCCATAACTCGACATGCCAATCCAGTTTGAGACCAGTTCATCACTTTAGATTAACGCTAGATTAACGCTCCTTGGAGTACATTGCTATGCCTTGGGATGCACATCATTTTGAACGTTTACAGAATCTCTTGGGCCAAGAATGGTTGGAAGAAGGGTGTCGAGGTCTAGGAGTTGCAGTGCGGCGTGGACTAGAACAGGGTACCTTTACGTCTGCTCTTGAGAACAACACACATCCGATCCATAAATTGTGGTATGAGGGTGTTCTTGAAAGACCGCTGCCCAGTGCAATGGTTATCCAGGGCGATAATCGGATAGAACACGGACTGCTCTCGGCACACCGTATTTTGACCCTGGAATTCTTGGTTGCTAGACTTGAGGCGTCATGGAGTGAAGAAGTCAGGAATAATGTTGCGGCAAAACTGAGAAATCATCCTGAGTTTGAGTCAACTTTGTATGAATTACTTGTTACATTAAATTTAAGAGAAGCAGGGCACGATGTGAATCTTAGACTTCCTGCTGGCGCCTCTAAGGCAGACATTGAGGGTACTATCTGGGGTAGAGAAGTCCACATTGGATGCAAGAGACTGACATTTCGATCTCGTCCTCACGCAAATCGGATTGCTCACCTAAATGCGTTAGCACGAGAGATGCTGCCACTCATAGCACGGTGGAATCCATTTGTAGCAGTATCACTGGAAATTCGAGGCGCCGTTGAATTTAATGCAATTTCCGAAGTTGTTCGGGGGTATACAACCCAACCTGATTGCAGACCCTGTTTATTCCTCCCAGGGCCATGGCTTATGTATGTTAGCTCGGCCACCCAAGGAGTAGTCCGACTCCAAGGCGACCTCAATCAATTTGACGTTCTAGTCACTGATGGAGAGTTTCAGAATGGGATTGGGCACCAGCGACTTTGGGTAGTCGGGATACAAGATGTAATACCATCTGATTGGGGCACATTAGTCAGAAATCGTCTCAATGATGGTAGGCCACAATTGCAGCATGGTCGGAGCAACATCATATGTCTAGAAGTGGCCGACATGGTGTACTTTACCACTGAAGCCGAATTCGATCGGGTATTCGCTGCTGTAGATCAGTTTCTAGCGCGAGACTCGACCAGAGTCTCTGCAGTGATCGTTACCGTGGCTGGTGCTAGGCGGGTTGGCACAAATGATTCTGTCCGTGAAGGCCCAGTTCGGTTCCAATCAGATGGGAGAGCGTGGGTAATAAGAAACCCTCGAGCTGAAGTGCCCTTGCCAGAAGAATTCTCGGCTCTCCCCTTTAATAAGCCGTCAATCTGGGTAGAAGCTTCCCGTCAACCGCGCGGATCGCAGGTGGGCAGGTAAGAAGGTTCTGGTGGGCTATTTGTAGAAACGCTGGAGCGGGCGATGGGATTTGAACCCACGACCCTCTGCTTGGGAAATAGGTGTTGAAACATCTCAGTGTGTACCATTGCATCTCAAAGTCAGGGAAACCATGCCTAGATAATCTCTCGACGTAACCCGATTTATCCCCGTGTTGGTACAAACTTTGGTACAATAATCTAGGCATAAGCCAGCCGTGAGTCAACATAGAGTCAGGTCCCAAAGTACCGTCACCTTCCCCGAACAATAACTTTGTTCCAAAACTCGTGCGTATTACCCTACTACATAGGCCCAGGGAATGGCGCTCTAAAGCCTCGTAGTATGCCCGCATGTGTCTAAGCCTTTTCCCCTTCTGAGCGGTTTCTACTGCCCGCCCGTCAAGGCCTTGAGCATGTGGGTATCAAGTGTCTAAGCCTTTTCCCCTTCTGAGCGGTTTCTACCCTAATAAACATAAAGGGAGGCACAGGACATGGCACTAAGTGTCTAAGCCTTTTCCCCTTCTGAGCGGTTTCTACGTGGGGCGTTAGCCCTCAAAGAATCCAGTCCGAGCATTGGTGTCTAAGCCTTTTCCCCTTCTGAGCGGTTTCTACCAGGCAATTAGACACTTGACACACCAAACCATACGTGCTACTGCCTACATACAAACAAGGCAGACGTACAGAGTCCTTGAGTAAGCCTGAAGCTATTTTGACTTGGCCATAGAGCCTTGATACAATAGAGCCTTGACTAGGCCTTCTTGAATTTGTTAAACCCTAGGCTTTTGCTGGCAATAAAAAACAGTTAAAGTAGCAGCCGCCAATCGAGGAACTACGACATGACAAGAATGCGTTGGGTCCTGATTGGCCTCTGCATCGCATTGCTCGTTGCGGCGTGCGGCGGGAAGCAGGCGCCGCCCGCGCCGACGCCAACGCCCGTGCCTACACCTACACGGACGCCGCTGCCGGCTCCAACGTCCACACCAACTGTGGCGCCAACGGCAACTCCCACACCCCGGCCCACCGCCACGCCCACGCCTGCACCTACGCCTGTGCCCACGCCAACCTTGACCACGCGGTGGGTTCCCGTGGGATTCGCCGTACAGAACAGGCTTGTTGGCGACACCCTCGAGCTCTTCGCAGATGCCTTTCAGGTCGATCTCCCCTCGGGTGGAACAAGGCTTATCTTCCACAGCGCTTGGCATCCCCGCAGCGAGATGGACTCACCGGCCGGGCTGAAGCACGGTTTCACCACGTACCGCCTTATTTCTGCCGTGACCAGCGATGGGATCAACTGGACGATTGATCCCGGCGCCAGGACGGGTGTGAGCTCCAACCCAATGTCGCCTGATACCTGCTACCCCGTACCCGGCAAGGCGATTAAAAGACCCGACGGTACCCAGCTCATCTACATGAGTTGTGGAGCGTTCATAACCAAGGATGGCCTGGAGCTCACACGCATCAGATCAGGGCGCTATCTGGAATGGGGACCTCGGGAGCCCGACGCGGAGGACCAGGACAGTTGGGCGGAGATCAACATCGTCCTTCTCCCCGACGGCCGCTACCGGATGTATAAGGCTGTCTTTTACGCGG
>VGZZ01000073.1 GCA_016872285.1 SAR202 cluster bacterium
TCAGTCGATTTCTCATGTGCAAATAAGTCTAGCTGGCTTAAACAGCCTTTTAGCCATGAACATGAGAATTGTAACAGGTAGCCTAGCGTCCCCCATGCAAAGCAACCGATACCCAGCAGGGTGCCGGCTTGACACGCGATATGGGTGGGGCTAATTTGACGCCATCCGTTACATCTTTTGTTTGGGAGGCGGCGATGAAGGTCTTGACCGGCGCCACACTTATCGACGGGACGGGGAGGAAGCCGGTGGCGGACGCGGCGGTGGTGATTGATGGGGAGCGGATTATGCAGGCAGGGCCGAGGGGGTCGGTGAAGTACCCGTCGTCGGCGGAGGTAGTGGACCTGAAGGGGCTGACGCTGATGCCGGGGCTTATCGACTGCCACGACCATTTGAATCACCACACGTACAGCTTGATGGACCGGTGGGAGCTGGACGCGCCGGCGAGCTACCGGGCGCTGCGGACGGCGACGGTGCTGCGGGAGTTGCTGGAGATGGGATATACGGCGGTGCGGGAGGGAGGCGGGCTGGACGCTGGGTTCAAGCAGGGGATTGAGGACGGGCTGATCCAGGGGCCTCGATTGATGCTGAGCGTGACGCTGATATCGCCGACGGGGGGGCTGGCGGACGTGCGGAGCCCTTCGGGCCATTGCTGTCCTGTGCCGACAAGCCTAAGCCTGCCGTCAGGGGTGGCGGACGGGGTGGACGCGTGCCGGGCGAAGGTGCGGGAGATGCAGCGGGTGGGAGCGGACGTGATAAAAATAGCTAGCACGGGCGGAGCGTCGTCGCGGCCTCGACACGGGCCTTTCGACCACGAGTTCACGCGGGAGGAACTGGACGCGATTGTGAATGAGGCGCACGACATGGGGATGAAGGTGATGTGCCACGCGCTGGGCGGGCCGGGGCTTCGGCGGGCCATCGAGGCGGGGGTGGACAGCATTGAGCACGGGACGTATTTGACGCAGGACCCGGACGTGATACCGATGATGGCGGAGAAGGGGATTTTTTACGTGCCGACGCTGCTAGTTTATGTATTTCATAGGGACAACCCGATGAAGCATTCCAGGGAGAGGGCGAGGGCGCTGGAGAAGGCGCATAAGGAGAGTGTGAGGGCAGCGATGAAGGCGGGGGTGCGGGTGGCGGCGGGAACGGACTCGGGCGGCTGGGGCCATCCGCTGAATTCCAGGGAGGTGGAGCTGCTGACGACGGTGGGAGGGCTGAGCAATATGGAAGCGTTGCAGTCGGCGATGGGGATAGCGTCGCAGTGCCTGGGGATGGAGAGGGAGATAGGGACGGTGGAGAAGGGGAAGCTGGCGGACCTGGTGGCGGTGGCGGGAGACCCGCTGAAGGATATCAAGGTTTTGCAAGATAAGTCGAAGATTCGGATGGTGATGAAGGGGGGGGAAGGAGGTGGTGAGGAGGTAGGGGGAAGCAGACGAAGGGCTGTATAATTCGTTGAAGATACGGGATGTTATACGGCTGCTAGAGAGAGATGGCTGGTATTTAGTAGTCACCAAAGGCAGCCACAGGCAATACAAACACCCCGATAAGAAGGGGAGAGTGACAGTAGCTGGCGATCCTGTAGATGACCTGTCACCTGGTACACTAAATAGCATATTGAAGCAGGCTGGACTCAAGGGGAAGTAAATAATGAAACGACAATTTTTAGTTGTGATTGAAAAAGCTAATAAAAACTATTCAGCGTATTCGCCGGACCTCCCAGGATGTATCGCGACTGGGAAGACCAAGGTGGAAGTGGAGCAGAATATGAAGGAGGCGGTGGAGATGCATATCAGGGGCCTTCAGGGTGATGGTCTTCCGGTTCCACATTCCAGCGCGTCGGCGGAGTATGTGTCTGTTGGAGTCTAGTCAGTCCTAATCTCCTCAATTTTAAAATTGCTGGTGATTTTGGCGACGCCGCGCATGGTGGCGCCGACGGAGCAGTATTTGTTTTCGGATAGGTGGATGGCGCGTTGGACTTTGGCCTGGTCCAGGCTGCGGCCTTTGAGGGTGTAGAGGAGGCGGACCTGGCGAAACTCCCAGGGCGGGTTGGGGGCCTGGAGGCCTTCGACGGAGACTTCCAGGGATTGTAGGTCCTGGCGCTGCTAGCGGAGGATTTCGGCGATGTCGATGGCGGAGCAGGCAGCGAGGGCGGAGAGCATGAGGTAGGCGGGCATGAAGCCGTCGAAGGGGGAGCCGTCATCGGCGGGGGCGTCGACGGTGAGGGAGTGGCCGTGGCCGTCGTCGAATAGGAACTTCATGCCGCCTTGCCACTGACCGTGGACTTTTATTTTGGCCCCCGACACCATAGCGACACCTCCATTGGAAATGAGGCCATTGTAGCGTCAAAAATTCTTTGACGGTTTTTCCTCGCGCCTTTAATATGTCGAGATGCTGACCAAGGTACGCACATGCGCCGTGGTAGGCCTCCAAGGGTCTGTGGTGGAGGTAGAGGTGGATATTTCAGGGGGAGGCACCCAAACTTTTTCATTGTGGGGCTGCCGGACGCGGCTGTGCAGGAGGCGCGGGAGCGGGTGCGGTCGGCGATACGGAACTCAGGGTGCGAGTTCCCGGTCAGGCGGATAACGGTAAGCCTGGCGCCTGCGGACTTGAAGAAGGAAGGGCCGGCGTACGATTTGCCCATAGCGGTGGCGATTTTGAAGGCCACGGGGCAACTATCGCCGGTGGAGGACAAGAGTGTGTACCTGGGGGAGCTGGCGCTGGACGGGTCGGTGCGGCACACCCGGGGGATTCTGCCGATGGTGGCGCTGGCGAGGGACCGGGGATTTTCGCCGATATACGTGCCTTCAATTGACGCGAGGGAGGGGGCGCTGGTGCAAGGGGCGGAGGTGCTGCCGGTGGACACGCTGGGGGGGCTGGTGGCTCACTTGCGGGGTGAGGCGTCGATTAAACCGTTCAGGGCTGAGGACATGGCCGCCGCGTCTGAAGACGGAGCCGTCATGGGGCCGGACCTGTCGGATGTGAAGGGACAGGAACACGCGAAGCGGGCGGTGGAGGTGGCGGCGTCGGGCGGGCACAACCTGGTGATGACAGGGCCGCCGGGGAGCGGGAAGACGCTGCTGGCGAGGACGCTGCCGTCGATACTGCCGACGATGACGACGGAGGAGGCGCTGGAGGTCACGAAGATATACAGCATTGCGGGGATGCTGCCGCCGGACCAGCCGCTGGCGAGGCAGCGGCCCTTCCGGTCGCCGCACTACACGGTGTCGCACGTGGCGCTGGTGGGCGGCGGGAAGATTCCCAGGCCGGGGGAGGTGACGCTGGCGCATCGAGGGGTGCTGTTTCTGGACGAGCTCCCGGAGTTCACGCACATAGCGCTGGAGACGTTGCGGCAGCCGCTGGAGGACCACGCAGTGACCATCAGCCGGGCGCAGGGTAATGTGACGTTTCCGTGCTCGTTTATGATGGTGGCGGCGATGAACCCGTGCCCGTGCGGGTTTTATTCCGATCCGAAGAGGCATTGCACGTGCGCGCCGTCGCTGGTGTCCAGGTATCAGAAGCGGATCAGCGGGCCGCTGTTGGACCGGATGGACATGTTTGTGGAAGTGCCGCCTCTGGAGTACGAGAAACTGATGGATAAGTCGGACGGGGAGGACTCGGCGGCGGTGCGGCGCAGGGTGGAGGCGGCGAGGGAGGCGCAGAGGAGGCGGTTCAAGGGGACACTGATTGCCAGCAATTCAGAGATGGGGCCGGCGGAGGTGTGGGAGTGGTGCCAGGTGGAGGAGGGGGCGCAGGCGTTGCTGCAAACGGCGATGAAGCAGCTTAACTTGAGCGCGCGGGCGTTCCACAGGGTGCTGAAGCTGTCGAGGACGATAGCGGACCTGGCGGGGAGCGAGAGGATAGGGGTGGCACATCTGGCGGAGGCGCTGCAGTACCGGCCGAAGTGGGTGGAGTAACGGGGCGAAACGGATTGTCCTAGGCCGCCACGCCAGAAGAGCGGTACGATTTATGAAGATCGATATGGCGGATATCATTGCTACACTTGAACATCCCGACTCTATCATCAATAAAAGGTCGTTCCAATGCAATCAAAAGAACAGGCGACCACTTTCTAAGAGTTACCTACAAAGAAGAGGCTGATCATGTTCTTGTCGTCACAGTAACGCCTAGAAAACGGACCTGGTAGGAGGAATCTATGCTGATAACCTATGACCGAGAGACTGATGTGCTTTATATAGAGTTGCGACAGGCTACTCCCACCGATTCTAAGGATATAGAGGAGGGAGTTACTGCTTTGTTGGACGACAAAGGGCACATTGTTGGCCTTGAGCTTCTCGATGCCAGTGAGCGTTTAGGCAAGGAACAACTACACTCCGTGACGCTAAAAGACCTTGCATGGGAACCTGCTCTTCTGGGAAGTTAAAGCCGAGACCACGGTTCTGTGCCGGCGTTTTCGCTTTAGGATGGGCTAATGGTTAATCCACGCCGCCGGCGACGTACTCGCCGTCTTCCCAGGCGGGGTCTGCGGTGAGGAGGGCGCGCATCTTCTGGTACCACTGGTCCTGGGCAGGGTCGTCGGCGTTGGCCATATAGGCCTGCTTGTCTTTGAAGATGGCGACAGCGATGTAGTCGCCGGCGGCGCCCTTATCGGGCTTCATGAGAAAGCCGCCTACGGCGCCTTTAACCTTGGGCTTACGCTGCTTTTCCCAATCTTTAAAGAGTTCGATAAGCTTCTGGCCCTGGCCTTGCTTTACTTTGAGACGGGCGATGGTGCCGTACATAGTCGCACCTCCCTGAACTGTCAGATAGCGTCAATTGTACAAAAATCCAGTACTATGCCAGGGCTATTTCTTTAGGAAGCAGTTAGAGATATATTTCTGGACGGTTAACGGGACAATTTTTTGCGAGGGTATGGACAAGTTGGAATCCTTAAAGGTATCTGTGACACTGCCGACGACGCCGCAGCGCATATATGAGGCGTGGCTTAACAGCAAGGAACATAGCGCTTTCACCGGGGGACGCGCCAGGGGGAGCGGGAAGGTGGGCGGGGCTCTCAGCGCGTGGGATGGGTATATCAGGGGAAAGAATCTGACGCTGGAGCCGTACCGCCGCATTGTGCAATCGTGGAGGAGCAGCGAATTCCCGGAGGATAGCGAGGACTCCAGGCTGGAAGTGGTGCTGGAGGAGGCGGAGAAGGGGACGAGGCTTACTTTAATACACACCAACATACCGGATGGGCAGGGAGAGATGTACAAAGAGGGCTGGAGGGACAATTATTTCCAGCCTATGAAGAGGTATTTCAAGACGAGTTAAATAAGCAGGCTACTGAGCGCGGCGGGAGGCGCCCCCTCCTCCCGATCTGCCTCCTCCAAAGCCGCCGAACCCGCCTCCCCCACCCCTGCCTCCCCAGCCACCGGAGAAGCCGCCCCAGGAGTTACGCCAGGCGGTGCTCTTGCCGCTCTTGCGCTGGTGTTTGTAAGCGCGGGAGAGGAAGACATCCATGAACAGGCCAAAAACTCCCATCAGCGGGCCAATGATGACGCTCCACAGCACTGTGCCGGCGACCCAGCCCACCAGAACGCCTACCGCAGTGCCCCATAGAGCGCCCAAGACCACTTCTTTGGTGCGGGCCATGTAGGAAATTAAGTAGATGCTGCCAATGGCGAGGGGAAGGAAGAGCCATGAGTAGTCGCTGTGGCGGTGGAGAGGGTCTACCTTAGGGGGGCGGACGGCGCCGGGCTGGTAGCCGTTGTCGATGACAGCTTTGGTGATGGCCTGGGCCCCTTTGAAAATGGCGGAGGAGTAATGACCGGCCTGGTAATCAGGAACAACTTCGCTGTCCAGGATGCGACCAGCCTGGCCGTCGGTGAGGTACGGTTCCATGCCGTAGCCGACCTCTATGCGCAGCCAGCCTTCTTCCCGGTCGACGAGAAAGAGGATGCCATTATCATGGCTCTGCTTGCCAATTCGCCACTCCTGGAAGAGACGGACGGCGTAGTCTTCCACGGTGGTCCCGCCCAGATCCGGGACAGTAACGACGGCAAGCTCAACGGTGGTCTCTTGCTCGAACTGGCGCAGCGCGCTTTCCAGGTCTGACTCCACACTGTCTTCAATGATGGACGCGAAGTCGTTGACGAAGCCTACGGGTTTCGGGAACTCCAGGGCTTGGGCGGACCCGATGGCGAGCAAAGCTAGAAGTAAAGGCAGAAGAACAGGGAGACGCCAACGCACCTAGAACTGCACTTGGGGAGGCTCAGTAGAGCCTGGAGTTGGTTGGAAGAACTCACGCTCGTCATAGCCGAACATGCCGGCGATGATGTTGCTGGGGAAACGCTTGACGGCGTTGTTATAGGTGCGGACGCTCTCGTTGTAGCGAGAGCGTTCCACGCCGATGCGGTTTTCGGTGCCGGCCAGCTCGTCCATAAGCTGGGTGACGTTGGCCTGGGAGCGAAGCTCGGGGTAGTTCTCGACGATGACCAGGAGACGGGACAGAGCGCTTTCCAATTGGCCGGCGGCCTCGGCGCGGTCGTCCACGGTGGCAGCGCCGGAATAGCGGGCGCGGGCGTCGGCCAAGCGCCCGAAGACCTCCCGCTCCTGCTCAAAGATGGCTTGAACGGATGCGACCAGGTTGGGGATGAGGTCGAAGCGCCGCTGAAGCTGGGCCTCCACGTTAGACCACTGGCCCTCCACAGACTGGTCCTTTTCCACCAAGCCATTGTAGGTGGAGCGCACATACAGCCCTATGACCAGCGCGAAGATGACAAAGAAGCCGACGACGCCGAGAAGGATAAAGAGGCCGGTGCGCTGGTTCATAGGAGTATTATCTCAGAAACTCGCCAAGTTAGATTTTATTGAGGCTCCAAGATTAGAGGGCGTCTTTGGACTAGGGTTTGGGCAGGGGCCATTCTTTGCGGAGGTCGGTGAGTTTGCGGCCTTTGGGCAACTCCTGTCGCATCCAGACTTCGCGCTTTTCCATTTCCTGGCAGAACTTGAGGAGGCGGGCGGCGTCTTTAGAAGAGGCGACGACTACGCCATCGTCGTCAGCGATTACGAGGTCACCGGGGCTGACTACCACGCCGCCGACGTGGACTGGAACATTGACGGCGCCTTCGTCGACGCCGTGGCGCTTGATGGTGACAGCGGAGGTGCCTCGGGCGAAGGTGGGGAATTTGAGGGCGGCGAGAGCGGTCTGGTCGGTGACGGCGCCGTCAGAGACGAGGCCAATGACACCGGCTTCCATGGCGCCGATGGCGGCGAACTCGCCCCAGTTAGCGATGCGAGTGTCGCCGCCGCGGTTCATGACCAGGACATCGCCGGGCCTGGCGATGTCCAGGGCTTTAGCGACGGCGGAGTCCACCTGGGGGTAGGCCTGGACGGTGAGGGCGGGGCCGACGAGCTTGACAGGCTTCCAGATAGCGCGGATGGCCGAGTCCATACCGGAGTCCAGGGCGTGGCCCAGGGAGGCGGGGGCTATCTTCTTATAGGCCTCGATGAGACCTTTGGAGAGGGTATCGTTGCGGGGGTTGACGGTGATCATGGCGCCTCCTTGGCCGGCAGCGGCTGGTCTATCGAGGGCCTCATGATACCACTCGCGCGCCAGCCGCAGGAACCAACTTTTCGTGGTTAAGGTCCCGAGGGGGGGGGGGGGGGGGGGGGCGGGGGGGGGGGGGGGAGGGGGGTGGTTAGAAAG
>VGZZ01000074.1 GCA_016872285.1 SAR202 cluster bacterium
CGTAGGACTTGCGGATTACTAGAAATTAGAACGTTTGGCGCTGACGACCAGTCGGTTTGGTGGGTAAAGTCCACACAGTAGGACAGACAAAAAATAAAAGGAGACAAAGAAATCGGAGGTTACAGCCCAGGGATGAACTGGGAGGATTCTGAATACCGGGTGGTGGGTGATGAGGGATAGTATTATCACGGCGGCAGGTGTGGTTACTATAGTCCTGGTGACTATGGGGGTTATCATTCTTAGCTCGGGGGAGTCTGAGCAGGCCGGAAATGGTTGGGCAACCACACCCGAGCCAACGCCAGTGTTTGCGGTGCAGCCCAACGTTGGGCCCACGGCGACGCCTGTGCCTATTCCATCCTTCAGCAGCGGTCTGTTACTTGAGCCTACACCGACGCCGGCTTCAGAGGCGACGCCTACGTTGAGGGTGACAGCCACTCCGACGCCGATTCCCGCCGTAACAGAGACGACGCTAAGGGCGAGGACCACAGCTACACCTTTGCCCACGGCTACGCCGACGCCGGTAAGGGCAGCTTCGATCCCTACGAAAACGCCGACGCCCATGCCGACCAAAACGGCCAGGCCAAGGGCGACGCCCACTTCGACTCCAACTCCTACGGCCACACTGACGCCTCAGTCGAAGACGAATGACAACCGGGGCGGCTGCGAAGAAGGCGGCAAGGGTAAAGGGAAGGGTAAGGGCAAGAAGGGTGACGGAGGCGGCGACTGCGGCGATGACGATGGGGATGATAACTCAGATAACGTCCTGACGGATTTTTGGGATTACCTAAAGAGCCTTTTCGAGGGCCCGCCGGAGGAGGACTAGACCGGCGTTAGGTCCGGTATGAGATGGAGATGAGGAGAGGACCCCTCGCTAGATTTTCCGGATAGCGAGGGGTCCTCTTGTTTTTGTTCTTGGCGTGTAATGCACAATATATTCCTGGTCATAATCGATATACCATCCCCTGACCCCTTTCCCGACTGCATCGAGACCAAGTACAGCCTGCTGGAAGGGGAAGAAAAAATAAGGCTCACCTCATCACCCTCCTTCGACCAGGCTCAGGACGGTCCGATTGCATTGGACTCCGCGATATATGCTCTAAGGTAGCGGAGCACTTTGAAATAGGAGAAGAAGGGGTATCTGAGGAGAGGAAGCCCGCCGCTCGCTCGAAGGTTCGTGTTTTTGCACGCCAAGACTTTCCATAGAAGAGCGCAAGGCAGGGAGTTTTCGTCAATGTCAATTTGCATTGCGCGTCTGCTGGAGGGGGGAATGTAGCCTTGATTAGGATGCCGGCGTTTGAGTATGGACAGGGTTGCTACAAGGGCTTAAATTTAGGCGCATGGCTAGAAAGAGGCTTTTAGGCGTGTTTGCCCATCCGGATGACGAGACCTTTGGGTCTGGAAGCGTGCTGGCCAAGTATGCCCAAGAGGGCGCGGACGTTTCGGTGGTCTGCACTACTCGAGGTGAGGTGGGAGAGATTGCACCGGGGAGCGAGGCGACTCGCGATACGCTGGGGGATGTGAGGGAGGAGGAACTGCGGCGGGCAGCAGAGGTCTTGGGAGTGAAAAGTGTGATATTGCTGGGGTATAGGGATTCGGGGATGGCTGGGAGCGAAGACAACCGGCATCCGCAGGCGTTTATCAACGCTCCTGAAGAAGAGGTGGTGCGGCGGCTGGCGGAGATTATGCGAAGGCTTCGCCCCCATGTGGTGATGACGATGGACGAGGCGGGCGGGTACGGGCACCCGGACCATATAAAGGCGTCGGAGTGGACGACGAAGGCATTCAAGCTGTCGGGGGATGAGGGGTATAGGATGGAGGGGACGAGGCCGTGGAGGCCGTCGAAACTTTACTATTGGAGTATACGCAGGAGCGTGTTACGGAGATGGGCGGAGGAGATGAGGCGGAGGTCGCCGGACAGCGGTCTGGTGAGGCTGGACCCGGAGTCGATGGGTGTAGCGGACGAGCGGTTTACCACGGAGCTGGACGCATCGCCGTATGTGGGCTTGCGTATGAAGGCGGCATTGGAGCACAGGTCGCAGGGTTCGCCGTTCGATGGGATGCCGGAGGAGCTGACGAGGGAGTTTTTGAGGGTGGATATGTTGATAAGGGTGTTCCCACCGTAGGAGGGAGGGAAGAGGGAGCGGGATATTTTTGAGGGGATCGGATGAAGACAATGGATAGAAGGGGGAAGCGTATGGCGAGGCTAGGAGTTAGGCTGGACCCGAACCCGCAGTTTACATCGGAGGACTCAATAGACCTGGCGGTGCTGGCGGAGAGGAAGGGATATGAGATGGTGTGGGCGCCGGAGGGCGGGTGGAGGGACTCGCCGACGCAGCTGGCGGCGTACGCGATGGCGACTAAGCGGGTAAAGCTGGGGACGGGGATACTGCCGGTGTTCTCCCGGACGCCGACGCTGATGGCGATGACGGCGTCGAGCCTGGACATGATATCGGGCCATCGATTTGCGCTGGGGCTGGGGGTGGGACACAGGGGAATGGCGGAGGATGGGCACGGGGTGGCCTTCGAGAAGCCGATGACGCGTATGCGGGAGACGGTGGAGATAGTGCGTCGGCTATTAAAGGGCGAGACGGTGGCGTATAAAGGAAAGGTCTTCGATGTGAAACGAGGGAGCCTGGGCTATCCGCAATCATTCCCGGTGCCGATTTATATCGCGGCGCTGGGGCCGCAGATGCTGGAGGTGGCGGGAGAAGTAGCGGACGGAGTGTTGATGAACTGGGCGTCGCCGTCGTCGATAGGGGAGGCGCTGACACATCTGGAGGTGGGGGCCACGAGGGCGGGCCGCCGCGTACAGGACATAGACGTGGGGTGTTATATAAGGACGGCGGTGGTGTCGGACGTGGAGTCGGTAAGGGGGCCGTTGAAGCAGCAGATACTACGCTACGCGGGTATGGAGTACTATCGGAACTTCTTCGCTAAGACGGGGTTTGCGGACGAGGTGCAGGCGATAGGGAGGTATCTAAGGGAGGGAAAGACAGAGAAGGCGCTGGAGTCGATAAGCGAGGAGATGCAGAGGGGGCTGGCTGTGTTTGGGGATGCGGAGTATTGCAAGGGGGAGATTGAGAAGCGTCGGAGGCTGGGGGTGAAGATGCCGGTGGTGGCGCCTTTTGCGGTGGGGGACGCGAAGGGTTCGTATAAGCGGACGGTGGAGGCGTTTGGAGGGTAGGGGGCCTGTATACCGCCAAGTCTTGATTACAGAGCTAGGGGGATATAAGCGCAGCATGGCAGGTGGCAGTGATAAAGAATTGTGTTCATAGGGTTTACCCCTCATCTCGCCACGGCGAGTCTTCGACCTGCGCCTTCTCCTCCCTCGGGGATACTCGGGACAGGCTACAGGGGGGAAGGAATTTCCTTGTAGATAAACAAGCCTCTGTGGTAATAAATGCCTATTAATCGATCCAAGATGGACTTAGACTTTCAGGCATCATGAAGGGGGATTAGAGTGGAGGTTTATAGATGGAGCCGAGAAAGGTGATGTTGGAAGCCTATAAGGGGCCGTGGGATGTGGGAGACAAGGACGCGAATTTCAAGTCGGAGGTGGCGATGTATAGCGCCATCGACCCGATGCCGACGCTGGACAGGATGGCGTCGAATATGAGGATTCCGGTGGGTGCGCTGGTGAGATTTGTGCTGGTGAAGTGGGCGACGTCTGGCAGCGAGGGGCTGATGGAGATTGGGCCGCGGGTGGTGCGGATGATGGGGGATGCGGTGGAGAAGGCGGAGGCGAAGGGGACGGAGGAGGCGAGGCTGGAAGCGTATCAGAAGCTGTCGCAGATGATATCGTGGCTGAAGTACCCGCTGGATAACCCCAAGGGTAGGCAGGGCCGTGCCTGAGGCGCCGGACCTGGAGGTTATCAAGGAGTATCTAAACCGCAAGGTGGCGGGACAGTCGGTATCGTCGGTGAGGGTGGTGAAGCCGACGGTGGTGCGGTCACTGGCGGGGGACTTGGGGTCGGAGGTGGTGGGGAGGAGGGTTGAGGGGTTCGAGAGGCGGGGGAAGTTTTTGCTGGCGGGGCTGTCGGGGGACAGGACGCTGGCGATAAACCCTATGCTGACGGGGGCGCTGCAATATTGCGAGGCGAAGGAAAAGGTGATGAAGCGGACGTGTGTAGCGCTAGGACTTTCGGGAGGGCGGGAGCTTCGGTACCTGGACGAGAAGCAGATGGGAATGGTGTATTACGTCGACGGCAAGGGGCTGGAGGAGATAAACCGGCTGGAGGGACAGGGGCCGGACGTGCTGTCGCCGGGGAGCTTTGAGGAGTTTAAGGCCCGGATAAAGCCCTTCTATGGCGAGATCAAAGGGGCGCTGACCAACGGGCGGGTGCTGGCGGGGGTAGGGAACGCATACGCCGACGAGATACTTTTTGTGGCGGGGGTGTACCCGTTTAAGAAGACGAGGTCGCTTTCGGAGGAGGAGCTGAGGCGGATTTACGAGAAGTCGAGGGAGGTGGTGGAGGAGGCGATAGGGGTGCTGAGGGAGAGGGTGGGGGATGACATTCATGTGAAGGTACGGGACTTCTTAAAGGTGCATAACAAGGGTGGGAAGGCGTGCCCCAGGTGCGGAGGGTCGATAACGGAGGTGAGGGCGAACCAGCGGATAACGAGCTACTGCCGCCGGTGTCAGCCGGGGATGCTAATACGAAATTAGGCCATTTTGGCTTGAAATAGCGGATACAAACAGGAAATTGGCATCGTAATTATGTTTAAGCGGAGACCTTTTTACTTTATAATACCTTAGAATTTTTCTAAGACTGGTCCAAGAGGCTTATGTCAACCTAAGGGCCCGGGCTAGGTCGACGATGGGGGAGGACAATGTCAGTGACCAACGTAATCAGGGCGGCGGCGGTGTCCTTGGCGGCGAGCGCGATATTACTGGCGGCGGCTTGCACATCGCAGACGGCAGACACGCCGACGTCACAGCCTACCGCGACGGCGACGCCAACTGTTGGCTCAGGGCCAGCGACATCGACACCCACCGCCACCGCAACGTCGACGCCGCAGCCCACAGCGACTTTCACGCCTGTTCCGACTGCCACCGCAACGTCGACGCCGCAGCCTACGGCGACGCCCACTCCGACCCCGACGCCAACGCTGCCCCCGACACCGACAGGCACGCCCACTCCAACACCCACACCCACGGCCACACCTATCCCTCTGCCCACGCCCACGGCGACAAGGGTGGCGTCAACCAACCCTCAGGAGTTCCCTCCGTACCCCAACGTTTATAGGGGGAGCCTGGTCCTTGGCGGGAATCCTGTCCCAGACGGCACACGAGTGTTCGCCAGGGTAGGAAACTACCAGACGCCTACGACAGAGAGCAAAGACGGGCGGTACGAGGTAGTGGTGGGGCCGCCGGAGCGGAGACACTTTGGACGCACTATCACCTTCTATATCCTGGTAAGCGGGAGCGAACGGATGGCGCCCCAGTCAGGAGTGTTCAGGGAGGTGCAGTTCGGAGGGGGCTCGCCGCAGTATCTCAACAATTCGCTGGACCTGGTTTACCAGTAGACCGCCCGAATCTTAGGCTTGGTGGACATAGACCGACGGCGTCCATAAAATTACGCCGTCGGTCTAGCTTTTGCGGAGGAGGGCGTTATGGCTAAGATAAATTCTGTGTTAGGGCCGCTGGACACGTCCAAGCTGGGATTCACGCTGCCGCACGAGCACGTGCTGGTGACATCAGCCGGGCTGCCCTTCAGCTACCCGGAGTTCACACGTCGAGAAGAGAACGTTGTGCATGGGTCGCAGCAGCTGAGCGAGGCGTACAAGGAGGGCGTGCGGACTATAGTGGACGTGACGACTCACGATCTGGGCCGGGACATCAAGCTCATGCAGGAGGTGTCCAAGAAGTCCAAGGTCAATATCATCGCCTGCACAGGGACGTGGCGGGACATACCTCGCGCCTTTTGGACGGCGGACCCGGACTGGATTGCGCCGCTTTATGTTCGAGAGATAAGGGAGGGGATAGAGGGGACGAGCGTTAAGGCCGGGATTATCAAGGTGGCCAACGATGAGGGCGGGGTTACGCCGGAGGGGGCGATTGTGCTGAGGGCGGCGGCGCGGGCGCATAAGGCTACGGGCGTGCCGATATCGACGCATACGTGGGCGCCGGAACGGGTGGGGGAGCAGCAGGTGAAGATTTTTAAAGAAGAGGGCGTGGACCTGAATCGAGTGTATGTGGGCCACAGCAATGACACGACGGACGTAGGCTACCTGGAGGGGTTGCTGAAGGAGGGGGTGTGGCTGGGGCTGGACCGCTACCCAGGCGGGTTTTACGGCGGGACGCCGCAGTGGGAGCAGCGGACACGGATAGTTAAGCAGCTTATCGACAAGGGGTGGGCGAACCGGATCATGGTATCGCACGACTGGTCGGTGATTATCGACGACGACAGGACGCCGAAGGCGCGGCGGGAGCGGCTGAAGGCGAACCCGTACGCGTACCGGTTTATCCATCAGAAGGTGCTGCCGATGCTGAGGGAGATGGGGGTGAAGGAGGAGGCGATACATCAGATGCAGGTGGAGAACCCCCGGAGGTTTTTCGAGGGGAAGTAACCCTGCTTAGCCTCCCGGGGCAAGAGAGCAGTCGGGCTTCGATTGGCCAAGCGTAGTTACGTACGGGGAACCCTCATCACCCTTTATCTCGCCACGGCGAGCTTACAGCCCTCTTCTCCTGACTACGGGAGAAGAGGGAAAGAAAACAAAGATCACCTCATCACCCCCTATCCCCCTCTTCTCTTTTTCAATAGGAGAAGAGGGGGGACCAGAAGGGACATCGCACCCCCAACCTTCGCTAGGAGTTACAGAAAGGCGTAGAATGGTTGGAAAATTTGTAATGTGACTTTCAGGATAGGGTGTGACGGTAAAGCAGGGTTCTAACTACAAGTGGCTGGTGTTTTTCTCGGTGGGGCTAGGGACGTTCATGTCCGTGGTGGACCACGGCAGTGTGAACATAGCCCTGCCGACTATAGCCACGCATTTCAAGGCTGATCTGCCGACGGTGCAGTGGGTGGCGCTGGGTTACGCGCTGGCTATCAGCGCGTTTTTGCTGCCGGCGGGGCGAATGGCGGACCAGTTCGGCCGCAAGGAGTCTTACATAGCGGGATTTGTGATTTTTGGGGTGGGGTCCGCGGCGGCGGGGATGGCGCCGAACCTGTGGTCGCTGATAACTCTGAAGATACTGACGGCAGCGGGGTCGGCGCTGGTGATGGCCAATGGCATGGCGATTATGACCAGCGTGTTCCCGGCGGCGGAGCGAGGGAAGGCGGTGGGAACCCACATGACGATTGTGGGCAGCGGGTCGATATTCGGGCCGGTGCTGGGAGGAGTCCTGGTGGAGGCGCTGGGCTGGCGGTCTGTATTTTTCATCAACGTGCCGATCGCGATGCTGGGGGTGGCGTCGTCGCTGGTGATACTGGACGCGAAGAGTCTGGCACAGGCCAGCAAGGATGGACGGAAAGGGTCTTTCGACTGGCTGGGGGCGGGGCTGTCGG
>VGZZ01000075.1 GCA_016872285.1 SAR202 cluster bacterium
TACCCTCCCCTCCTCACCCCCCCCCCCACCAGCCCCGGCCCCACGTGCGCTCCCACCACCGGCCCCAGCCGGGTTACCATCACCCTGCCCCTATCTCCACCACCCTGCACCAGCTTCCCCAGCCTTAACGCCAGCGCCTCCGCGTCCTGCGGCGTCGTGCTGTGGCACACCCAAACCTCCTTCGCCGACCCTATCCCCTCCGCCAGCCCCGCCAGCCGCTCCAGCGCCTTTCCCCGGCTGCGCACCCGCTCCATCGGGTGTATCTCCCCCTCCCCTAACGTCAATATCGGCTTCACGTTCAGCAGTGACCCCAAAAACGCCTGCGCCCGGCCTATCCGTCCCCCCTTCTGCAAATACTCCAGCGTATCCACCATAAAAAACACCTTCGTCTCCGCCGCCGCCCGCCGCGCCTCCTCCGCCACCTCCTGCTGCCCCGCGCCGCCCTTCGCCAGCCTCGCCCCCGCCAGCGCCGCTATCCCCAGCCCCATGGACGCCAGCAGCGAATCGACGATCACCACCTTCCCCGCGCTTCCCATCTGCTCCTTGGCCTGCGTCGCCGAATTCACCGTCCCGCTTAGCTTAGACGATATGTGTACCGACACCACCTGGTTCCCCTTCTTGGCCTCCTCCTGGTACACGCTCAGGAAGTCCTGCACCGCTGGCTGCGACGTTGTCGGCAAGGGGTTGCTCCCCACCAGCCGCTTATAAAACTCGTCCGGCCCTATATCCACCCCGTCCCTAAGCGTCTCCAGCCCCTTGTCCGCCTTCTGAAAGTTGACATAAAGCGGCACCACACGGACCCCCCAACGCTTCGCCTCCTCCACCGGCAAGTCCGCTGTGCTGTCGGTGACAATCGTTACGCCCATATCCCGCCTCCCGCGCAGATTGCCGAGAGTTTACACCTTTCCGGCTGCTGGCGGGAGACAGGCTGCCCTTTGACTGTCCGAGCGTCGATAATGTTCATCCATCCGAGTAGGTGTTTACTAAGGCCTTAACCTACGCCGTAACATCCAGTATAAACATCAACCCGCCGCCGCCCTCCACCTCGCTCCCGTCATTCGTGACGTGATGGTTGATATGGCAGTGCAGCAGCCACTTCCCAGGCTCGCGAGCCTCCCAAATCACGTCATACCGCTCCCCCGGCGCCACGTTCACCGTGTCCTTCACAAACACGGCGCCTTCAGGGACCGGCTGGCCGTCCGTCGCGGTTATGCTGAACGGCCCGCCGTGAATGTGCATAGGATGGGCAAAGGCGCTGCTGGATCCGATAAACCGCACCAGCAGCCGCTCTCCCACTCGCAATGGCACCGTTTCCGTGGCGGGGTAAGCCTTGCCGTTAATCGTGAAAAAGTTAGGCAGCTGCCCCTCCATCGGCATCGCGGGAAAGGTGTAGCCGTCGCGATGCAGCCACTCCTGAAGCTGCACCACCAGCTCCTTGTCCCACGCCGGCGCGGCGGGCGGCTGGGCCGGGTCGATAATAAGCGCCCCGTACAGCCCCAGCGCCTGCTGCCGGTCCACGTGGTCGTGCGAATGGTAGAAAAATGTGCCGTGCTGCCGCGCCACGAACTAGAATGTGAAGGTCTCGCCGGGCTTGATAGGCTCCTGCGTTATCTTCGCCGGCCCATCCATGGCGTTAGGCAGGATCAGCCCGTGCCAGTGTACCGCCGTCGACCCCGGCAGCCGATTGGTCACGTTTATCCGAATGCGGTCGCCCTCCGTCACGCGCAGCCGAGGTCCCGGCACCTGGCCGTTGTACGTATATGCCGCGACTTTCACGTCGGGCAGGATGTGCCAGTAAGCAATCGATGTCTCTATATCGAAGACCTTGACGCCGTCCTCTATTCGCGGTGGCAGCAGCTGGTCGCCTCGCGCGCTGGCGTCGGGCTGATGCAGCACGTCGTGAAGGCTTACCGCCGCCATATCCCGCATCGTATCGGCGTTGGTCTCGCGCGTCATAATCATCCCCGGCGGCATCACCAGCCCGCCCACGTCCCTGGCGCTGAGAGTGAGGTTATAGCGCGACGCGGACCACAAAACAGCTCCTGCCAGAGCAAGAAGCGTTAAGAGCGTCACCGCCAGGAGTTGCGGGCCTGTCACCGCGGAGGCGGGATTGTCGCCCACCATCATCCCCTCATGGCCCATTCCGGCGTGCCCCGTGCCTGAATCGCGGCGCCCTTCGTCGCCAGGGGGCCCATGTGCCGAATGGTCTTTCATAGCTCCTACGCCCCTCCCGCATGGCCCTCATGGGCTGGCCGGCTCTGCGCCGCAAGCTCTCGTAGCCGCTCGCGCTCCGCCTCCATACTGTGGCCGCCTTTGCCCAGTACGCGCTGCGTCCCCATGCCGTGCTTTAGTCCCTTTGCCACCAGCCACCAGTTGACCGGATACGCGGTAATAAACCCAACGCTCACCCCCGCGGACATAACACCCCAGTACAGCAGCTGGCTCGGCTCCATGGCCCGCATGTCCCGGCCCATCATCCCAGCCACCATCACCGGAATCATGCCCGCCATCACCATGTTCATCGACAGCCATTCCGGCATGAACGACATGCGCAACGCCTTCAGATACGATCCTCCCATCATGCCCTTCATAAAAAGCGCTTGAAAAATAAAAAGGCCAAACCCAAAGCCGGCAACGTACTCCACGATTAAGTCCAGCCACATCGGAAACCTCAGCAGCGCCGTCACCGTCGCTGCCAGGATGATGCCCGTGGCGTCCCCCGCCAGGCAGTGCATGGTAGATCCCATCGACTGCTTCCACAGCGGCTTGATGAACTCTTCGTGCGTGTACGGTCGAGGCTCCTTGCAGGAGAGGATGTACAGGCCCAGGCCTATCGGCCCCATATAGAGGGTGACTAGGCCCCACCCCCACTTCATCACCGTAAGCTCGGGGTTGTTGAAGTACGCGTCGTACGACACGTACGCCACCGAGGCTAGCGTAAGCGCGAACCGGACCAGCAGAAAGATGTCGATGTAAGCCAACGGCCCAAGCCCCGGCAAGCTCAAATCAGTCAATCTGCGTCTCCTATTGCCAATTGTCTCCTAGCTCTTCCCTTTTCCTTCTACGCTTGGTGCTCGTCGCCGCTGAGGCGTATAAAAGGAACTGACCGGTACTAAGAAAATTCCTTCTCCCCTTGTGGTAGAAGGCGCAGGTTGAGGGGTAAACCCTGGAGACACAATACACATATCAGACCAACCTGCCACCGCTCTCTCCTCCCTTCCCCCTCAAGAAGTGTGTCAAGGATAAGGGATGGGGATCCTACCTCGCCTTCGCATACTCCCTATGCCACCTCTCCCCCTTCTGCGCCAGCCCCAATCCCTCCCCTCCTCCGAACCTCCGATGCCTGAACCACGGCATCGCCCTGTGCGCCGACGCGTTCGCTCGCAAAAAGTTATACACCCCGTAATCGCACAGCCACCCCTCCATCTGCTCCATGTTCGGGTATAGCGGCGCAGCGTCCTTCCAGATAGCCCGCCCGCACAGAAACCCGCTGGCCCCCGCCTCCGTCGCCAGGCTGACCTGAGTCAGAAACTCCTCGATGTCCACCCCCGCGCTCAGTATCACCCACGGCGTACCCGACGCCTCGTTTAGCTCCCGGCACCGCTCCCGCACCGACTTCAGGTCGTACACCGCCTCCTGCGCCTTCCCGTCGAAAGCCCCGCCCGCAAACTCGCGCGTCCACTTCAGTTCCGACGGGAACTCCAGCTTTAAGATGTCGACATGGTACTCCTGGCGGCTGAACTCCTCCGCGCTCTTGATGACTATCTCCGGCTTCTTTAACGCGTACTCCGGCGTGTTCTCCCCCGGCTCCTTCAGCGCATACCCCACCAGCTCTAGCAAAAACGGCATATCCGCCTCAAGGCACTCCTCCCCCACTCGGCGCACCAGGTCTTGCTGGTGCTTCCGCATCTCCGACGACATATCAGGCCGGTAGTACACCAGCAGCTTCACCGCGTCCGCCCCTGCCCGTTGCGCCTTCTCCGCCGTCCACCCCTCGATGAGTTCCGTCAGCCGCTCCTTGCTCCCCGCCGACGCCGGCTGGTACCCCGACTCCTCGTGCGCCAGCAGCAGCCCCACCCGCGGCGGCAGGCGCTGTATCGTGTACGGGTATCCCACCAGCGGGTCCGTCAGCACCGCCGTCGAATACGGCGCCAGGATTTTAGTAATCGCCTCCTTGGCCCTCGCCATATCCTCCGTAGTTATCTCTCGATTCCCGCCCCCGGCCCTTGACAGCGCCCTCTCCAGCGACCCCCGCTGGTCGATAGCCAGCATCTTGAACCGCCCCTGCTCGTCCGTCAGCGACCGCAGCCTCTGCCACTTCCCCGCCGAAAATTCAAACCCCATCACTCCACCTCACCTTTCTACTTGTCTGGAGGCCTTCTAGCGTTCTATACCATGCCTGGTCTTTCTGACCCCATTTCCTTAGGACCTCTGGTGCTAATCTAGGTTCGTGTTCTTTGAACGGAATGACCGTCTCCAAGGAAATGCCTTCTCCCCTTGTGGGAGAAGGCGCAGGTTGAGGGTTAAACCCTGGAAGTACGACCCTTTATCATTGCCACTTGCCACTACTGTTTCATCCCTCCAATCTGTGTAGGTGAATGGGGTTTTCTAATCATCAACCTTAAGTAAGTAGCGTCCTCATCCTCTTTCTCTCGCCGCTGTCGCCAGCCCCCAGCCAGCCACCCGACCAAACCTCCTCTCGATCTCCTCCGGCGCCATCCCCGCCGCCTCCGCCAGCCGTCCCCGCATCTCCTGGTTATCCAGGTCCTTCCTCTCCAGCCGAATCATATACTCCCTCGACACCCTGTAATGCTCGCTCTCGATGTCCACCAGCCGCACCCGCGTTTTCCCTGTGTTCGTGTCCTGTATCTCGGAGAAGGGGATTACCCGCAGCCGGCCGCCCACCACGCACACCAGGCGGCTCTGGGCGTCCTGCTCGTCATCGTGGCTCTCCAGCAGCCAGCGCACCGCCCCGTAGCCCAGCGTCCGGGTATAGTCGATGTCATAAGGTATCGGGTCGGCGCACCGCAGCGCGTAACCCATCGTGATATCCGTCACCGTCAGGCGATGCCCCCGCTCCTCGAATCGACGCTCCACCTCCCGCCGCAAAATCGATGCCAGGGGTATCTCGCTCAGCCGTATGTGGCCGTAGGGGTCCTTTCGCGTCTCGACGCCCGGAATCTTGGACAGCTCCTCGGCATCCAGCTTCTCCGCCACCCCCTCCGCCAGCACCGCCACCCCATCCCATCGGCCCTCCGCCCCACGCTTCAAGATAGAGCCCTCCAGCAAGTCGCAGACCTCTTCTAGCCTCACTCGGTTGCTGGGAAACTCCTCGGGGATGATGGTCAGCGTCGCGCCCGCCGCCTTGCCGATGCCCAGGGCCAGGTGCCCCGCCTTCCGCCCCATAATCACCACAATGAACCATCGCTTGGTGGTGCGGGCGTCCTCCATCAGGTTCAGCACCTGCTGTGTGCCCACGTGCCTCGCCGTCTCGAACCCAAACGTCGGCATCCCTTCCGGCAGCGGCAGGTCGTTGTCGATGGTCTTGGGTATGTGCGCCACCGATATCCTCCCTCCCGACTCCTTCGCCACCGAATACGACGCGAAGGCCGTGTCCTCGCCCCCAATCGTCACCAGGTGCTTGACGCCCAGCCCCTCCAGCGTCGCCACCGTCCGCTTCAGGTCTTCTGGCTTCGTTGTCGGGTTCGCCCGCGCCGTCCGCAGTATCGACCCGCCCATCACATGAATCCTTGACACGTCTGAAATATCTAAGGGCCGCGTCATGTCCTGTCGGCCCTTCATCAAATGCTCGAAGCCATCGTAAAACCCCACCACCTCCAGCCCCGAGTTCACCGCCTCAATCACCACCGCGCTGATGGCGCTGTTTATCCCCGGCGCCGG
>VGZZ01000076.1 GCA_016872285.1 SAR202 cluster bacterium
CTGCGGGGGAGGTTCCGGAGGCCGAGCTTGAGCATGACGCCGCTGCGAAGGGCCATGACCAGCACCACGGCCATGATGGCGCCAAAGATAGCGAGCAGGACCCACATGAGGACGTTCATGGAGAGGCCGAAGAGTTCTTCCATACCCTTTTAACCTACCTTGGGGCTTTGGGCCGCGGCAGGCCGGCTCTTGAGGCCGTCGTCGACTATCTTGCCGTCGCGCATGCGGACGATTCGGTGGGCGCGCTGTCCGACGTCCAGGGCATGAGTGACCATGATAAAGGTCTGGTTGTTAGTCTTGTTGAGCTGGACGATGAGGTCCATGATTTCGGAGGTGGTATCGCTGTCCAGGTCGCCGGTGGGCTCGTCGGCCCAGATGATGGCGGGGGTGTTGACCAGGGCGCGGGCGATGGTGACGCGCTGGCGCTGGCCGCCGGAAAGCTCGGCGGGGAGGTGATGGGCGCGGTCAGCGAGGCCGACCATGGAAAGGATATCCAGGGATTTTTTGCGGGCCTCGGAGGTGGAGACGCCGGAGACGAGGAGGGGCATCTCCACGTTTTCGACGGCGGAGAGGACGGGCAGGAGGTTGTAGTGCTGGAAGATAAAGCCCATGCGCTTGGCGCGGTAGTCGCTGCGCTGGTCGTCGGGGAGCTTGTGCAGCTCCTGGTCTTCGATCCAAATTTCGCCGGCGTCGGTGGAGTCGAGGCCCGAGAGGCAGTTGAGAAGGGTGGTCTTGCCGCAGCCGCTGGGACCCATGATGGCCACCATTTCGCCGCGCTTTACCTGCAGGTCGACGCCTCGAAGGGCGTGGACTTTGACCTTGCCGGTATCGTAGGTCTTTTGAACGTCAGTAGCTTTGATGACCAGGTCAGGCATGAGGAAATAGTCCTTTAGCGTTGATAGGTTAAGGAGTATGGAAAGATGGCGTACGAAATTCGTATGCCTAATAAGGATAGCACTTTTAAATAGCGACTGTGTGAAGAGGGATGGATTTTAAGTTTGGGCTGAAAGGCAGCGGGCCAGCGTATATACTGTAGCCACTTTTCGCAACCCAGGTTATCACAGAAACCGATGTTAAAGGTTTGGAAATAGATAGCAGGAGCAAAGTAAATGACGACACATCTGGACTATGACGTTATTGTGGTGGGTGGGGGCAATGCGGCGCTGTCCGCCGCGCTGTCGGCGCGGGACAAGGGAGCTAAGGCGCTGGTGGTGGAGAAGGCGCCGCCGGAGGCCCGGGGAGGAAACTGCCCGTATACGGGAGGCGGGTTCAGGTTTACGCACACCGGCGCCAAGGACTTGAGGGCGGTGCTGGCGGACCCGCAGTCGGTAAGCGGCGATGTGAAGCCGTACACGGCGGAGCAGTACCGGCGCGATATGTTGGAGCGGACTATGGGGATGACGGACAGCGATTTGCTGGATACGCTGATCAAAGAGTCGTACCCGACGATACAGTTCCTGGCAAAGATGGGAATACAGTTCGAGCGGGGGGGTGACCATATACGGATAGGGGCGGGGGCGGTAGGGTCGGGGCCCGGCTTGATAAAGATGCATTACGAGGCGGCGCGGAAGCACGGGGTGACGGTGGTGTACGAGACGAAGATGCTGAAGCTGCTGCAAGACGAGAGCGGGGCGGTGAACGGGGTGATGGTGCGGGATAAGGAGGGGACGCATGACCTGAGGTGCAAGGGGGTAGTGCTGGCCTGCGGAGGGTTTGAGGCCAACCAGGAGATGCGGCTTAAGTACCTGGGCGGGCCGTGGGAGCGGGCCAAGGTACGGGGCTCCAAGTACAACACAGGGGATGGGCACCGCGCGGCGCTGGAGCTGGGGGCAAAGGTGATGGGACAGTGGACGGGGTGCCATGCCACGCCCATCGATGCGGACGCGCCGGACTACGGGCAGACGGACTCGGTGAACCGGCTGCCTAGGCGGTCTTACAACTTTGGGATAACAGTCAACATCTTCGGGCAGCGGTTTGCCGACGAGGGGGAGGATGTGCCGCTCCATACGTTTGTGTCCATGGGACGGAAGATACTGGAGCAGCCCCGTGGGCTGGCGTTCCAGATATTCGACAGGAGGGCCGACGGGCTGCTGGAGGACAGGTATGGGAGCGGGAAGCCGGTGACGGCACAGACGATTGAGGAACTGGCGTCGAAGCTGGGGATAGAGGGGAAGCGGCTGGGGAGGACGGTGGAGGAGTTCAACAAGTCGGTGCAGGGGGGGACGTTTGATGCCAAGAAGCTGGATGGGAAGTCGACGAAAGGACTGACGCCGGCCAAGAGCAACTGGGCGCAGCCGATAGATTCGCCGCCGTTTACGGCGTATCGGGTCACGGGCGGGATTACGTACACCTTCGGCGGGCTGAAGATAAACACCAAGGCGCAGGTGATGGACACGGAGGACAAGCCTATACCGGGGCTCTACGCCACGGGGGAGATTGTGGGCGGCTTCTTTTACTACGACAGCCTGCGGGCCAGCGGCCTGATGCACGGCGCGGTGTTTGGGAGGATTGGAGGGGCAAACGCGGCGGCGAAGTAACCGTAAGCCTCAGTCTGGCTTATACTGGAAGCACACGATTCGACACGGCGGGAGGTTCCACATGGAGAATGCAGTTATTGTCAGCGCGGTGAGGACACCGATAGGGAGGTTTGGGGGAGGACTGGCGTCTATGAGGGCGGTGGAGCTGGGTGCGGTGGTGATATCGGAGGCGCTGAGGCGGGCCGGCGTGGAGCCAGGGCAGGTAGAGGAAGTCATCCTGGGGAACGTGATCTTCGCGGGGCAGGGGATGAACCCGGCTCGACAGGCGAGCGTGGCGGCGGGGTTGCCGGTGGAGGTGCCGGCGATGACGGTGAACAAGGTGTGCGGGTCGGGGTTGAAGTCGGTGGCGCTGGCGGCGCAGGCCATCAGGCTGGGGGATGCGGAGGTTATTGTGGCGGGGGGCATCGAGAGCATGAGCCAGGCGCCGTATTTGCTGCCGAAGGCGCGATGGGGGTACCGGATGGGGAACGAGCAGGTGGTCGATTCTATGATTAACGACGGGCTATTTGATTGCATGATTGACTGCCACATGGGGGTGACGGCGGAGGAGCTGGCGTCGAAGTACGGGCTGACTCGTGAGGACGTGGACCTGTACGCGCTGGAGAGCCAGTCGAGGACCAAGAAGGCGGTGGAGAGCGGGCGGTTCAAGGAGGAGATAGTACCGGTGAGGGTGCCGCAGGCGAAGGGGGAGGCGGTGGTGGTGTCGTCGGACGAGCACCCCAGGCCAAACGTGACGATGGAGCAGCTGGCGAAGCTGGGGCCGGCGTTCCAGAAGGTGGGGGTGGTGACGGCGGGGAACTCGGCGGGGATTAACGACGGGGCAAGCGCGGTGGTGGTGATGGGCGAGTCGCGGGCGTCCAGGATGGGGCTGGAGCCGATGGCGGTGATCAGGAGCTACGCATCGGCGGCGCTGGAGCCTCGGATGATGGGGATTGCGCCGGCGGGGGCGTCGAAGAGGGCGTTGGAGAAGGCCGGCTTAAGCATACAAGATATGGACCTGGTGGAGATTAACGAGGCGTTTGCGAGCCAGGTGCTGGCGGCGGGGAGGGAGCTGGACCTGGACTGGAGCAGGACGAATGTGAACGGGGGGGCGATATCCCTGGGGCACCCGATTGGGGCGAGCGGGGCCCGGATTCTGACGACGCTGTTGTATGAGATGGAGAAGCGGGGTAGCAAGCACGGGCTGGCGACGTTGTGTATTGGGGGCGGGCAAGGGATAGCGATGGTAGTTGAGGGGGCATAGGGGAAGGGGGAACCCCCTTTGTATTTTCCCCCGCAAGCGGGGGCAACGAGTGGGAGGAGGGAGGCCCCGCCGCCCTGCCCCATGGTGAAGGGTGTCCTAGCCTGGCGGACGGGGCGTGGAGCTAGGGTTTCACCCTCTCTTCTGTTCTCCCCCATCAAGGGGGAGAAGGTAAAAAGTAGCGTGGCGTGAGGGCTGGCGACGCTGTGTATTGGGGGCGGGCAGGGGATTGGGATGGTGGTTGAAAGCGCAAAGGTCCTTCGACTGCGTCCGAGTACGTACTTGCCCGTTTGGCTTCGCCTAGGGCTAAAGGCTCACCAGGACTCGCTTCGCTCGGCCCCCACCCTGGTTTATTTGTTTTAAGTTTTTTTGATTGTTCCAGATATAACCTCCGGGTTTTTGTTGGGGGAGTCGTTTTGCGATTTTTTCCCAAAACGACCCGGTTATTCAGGCACCAGCTAGGCACGGAGTCGATTTATTCGTTTTGTTTTTTCACGATTGTCACTGGGGTTTGAAGGAGGTTGTTTTCGCATTTTGACAAAACAGCCTCCCGGGCGATTCGATTTTGTGGGGGCGAAACGAATCCCAGGGGGTTGTTTCACCGAAATAAAGTTTCTTTTTGTGCCTAGAACTGCCAAAAACAACCCCGATTAGCATCGGGGTCTCGCGACTTTTGGTATGCAGCAAAGTTGCTCGACCTCCTACCTTATTTGCGGGTCATGCGGTGCTGGACGTAGGTCATTCGGGTGATGGCGCGGACTGTCTTGAGGATGAGTTCTTCGTTGGGGTAAGGACTATTGACTTGCCGGGCGAGCTTGAGGCGCATGAGGTCTATTTCCGGCGACAAGTCGTGAGAGTCGGTATTGTGGATTTCAGCGAGGAGGACGAGGTCTCCCGGAGTGCAGTGTTTGGAGTAGTAGCCGTGCTTTCTGGCGTTCTGGTTGCCTTTGGGAGCGCCGCCTTTGTTTTTGGGTGTGGCATGGGTAGGACCAACAGCCTCCTGGTTATCGTCGGTGTCCGCATCTTCCGATGGCGCAGGTGAGCTGGTAGTCGGTCTCGAGGTTAAGCCAGAAGCGGGCGGGGATTTGCGGCATGGCGGCCTCGAGTTGGAGGGAGGCGGAGGGTGATAGAATGAGGGTGCAACGCAGGAGACCAGGAGGAAGCAGTGACCAGTAGATTGGTGAAGCGCGCCATTGATGAGATGAGCAAGCTACCTGAAGGGGAGCAGGAAGCGGTGGCGGCATGGCTTTTGGAGGAGCTGGCATCGGAACGGAAGTGGGATAGGGCGCTGGCGGAGTCGCGGGAGAAGCTGGCGTCGATGGCGGAGGAGGCGCTGCGGGAGCATAGGGAGGGGAGGACGGAGGGACTGGAAGCCGACAAGCTGTGAGATCGGCCACCACGCGGGGCTTCCGGCGAAGATTTTCGCGGCTGCCTCGAGGGGTCCAGCGAGAGGTAAGGGAGGCGTACCGGCGGTTCAGCGAGAACCCAAATCATCCGAGTCTTCGCCTAAAACGGGTGCATCCAACGGAGCCGATTTATTCTGTAAGGATTTCCTTGAATTACCGGGCGTTAGGGGTGCGGACGGGGATGACATGGTATGGTTCTGGATAGGTTCGCACGCGGACTATGATGAAGCCCTACGTCAAATGTAAGAAAGGTGCGGTGCGAATATTTCATCGGCGCTTGGAATGACAGGTAGAGGGCGGGGGAATATAATCAGGGAAACGGGTATATCGAATCGTAAAGGAGAGTGTCGTGGTACATAAGTTACATGGCGTTATAACATCGATGCTGACACCGTTCAGCGTGAACTTGAAGCTGGACGAGGAGACATTGGCGTCGGAGCTGGAGTACCAGATGAAGGCGGGGGTCAACGGGGTGTGTATCCTGGGTGGGACGGGGGAGTCGATGAGCCTGACGCCGCAGGAG
>VGZZ01000077.1 GCA_016872285.1 SAR202 cluster bacterium
AACGGCGCCTTGGCCCCCAGAGCCTTCTTCAAGAAGGCGTGCACCAAGTGGTTGAATATCGCGGGCTGTTCAAAATAGCCGGAGTGGCCTACGCCGGGCAGGATGTGAAGCTCCGCGCCGGGCACGCATTTATGCGCCAGCCGCAGGGCGTCCGGCGGCAGGCCCTTGTCTTCCTCGCCGCCGATGAATATGACCGGGACTTTGAGGCCCTTTAGCTGCTCCGGCGTCGGCCCCAGGGTGCGGCCTCGCTTGATGGGCGCATCGGGCGAGTTATAGGTGTTGAACTGCCGGTAGAGGTCAGCTCGCACAGGGTTGCTCTGGCGAAAGGTCTCGGATAGCGCCCGGATCTTCATCGGCAAGCCCTCCACGCCGGCCACCGCCTCCACCATTCGCTTGCGAAGGGCCGGCTCATCGATGCCGCCGGTACTGCCCGACAGAATCAGCGCCTTAATCCTCTGCGGCGACTTGGCGGTGAGGGCTGTCACCGGCCACCCGCCCAGGGACTGGCCCACCAGGATGGCTTCCTTCGCCTTCAGGTGGTCGAGGAGCGCCTCCAGGTCGCTGGTGAAAGAAGCAGCCCCCGGACTGCCTTCTTTTTCTCTCGACAGCCCAAAGCCTCGCATGTCCATGGTCACGACCTGGAACCATTTAGAAAAGTAGGGCATTTGCTGCCACCAGACACCATGATTGCCTCCCGCGCCGTGGATAAATACCATGGTCATTCCCTGGCCCTGGAGGTCGTAATAAATATCGGCGTCTTTCAGGTTCATGTAAGGCATATCAGTCCTCCAGATTTACCAGATTTAATTGTCGGTTACGCGATCGGGGGACGGCGTCGATGCCAGTCCGTGGCCTGCTCATAGGCGTAGGCGATGCGCAGGATCATGGCCTCGTCAAAAGGCTTGCCGATGATTTGCAGGCCAAAAGGCAGTCCGTTGGACGTAAAGCCGCAGGGCACGGACACCGCCGCAGCGCCGGCCAGGTTGACCGGGCTGCGCAGTATCCGCCCATAGGCCATCTCAGCCCTATTGGCGGCCTTGCTGCCAAGGCTGAGGCTGCTGGCGACGAGGGGCGCGGGCGTGGCCGTGGTGGGGCCGATAAGCACGTCAAACCGCTTCATGACCTCTAGGAATTCGCGGCGCCACATCTCGCGCAAACGTACGGCTTTATAGTAGGTCTTCGCAGGCACCAGGCTAGCCGCCAGCAGATAAAGGCGCATCTTTGGGTCGAAAACTCGGGGCTGCTGCCGCAAGCGCTGGTAGTGGACCGCCGCGCCGTCGGCCTCGGTGATGGCGGTGGCGATGGCGCCGGTGTGCTTGATGAAGGGTATGGAAACCTCACCGACCGATGCGCCCAGGCTTCTGAAAACAGCGGCAGCGTCCAGCACGCCCTTCTGGGTGTCTTTGTTTAGCCGGTCGTTGTAGACTTGCTCAGTCACCAGACCGACTCGAAGCCCCTTTACCCCATCTTTTAGCGACGCAGAGTAGTCCGGCACGGACGCGTCCCAGGTGTACGGGTCCTTAGGATCGTAGCCAGCTATGGACTGGAGGGTCATCGCGCAGTCCTCCACGGTCCTCGACATCGGCCCCGCCACGTCCTGCGACCAGCTGGAGCCGATGAGGCCGTGGCGGCTCACCAGTCCCCACGTCGGCCTCAAGCCGACGAGGCTGCACATTGACGACGGGCTGCGAATGGAGCCCAGGGTATCCTCGCCGATGGACGTGGCGCACATGTAGGTCACGGTGGCAGAGGCGGAACCGTAGCTGGACCCGCCTGCCAGCCGGGTCAGTTCCCAGGGGTTTCGGGGTATGCCCCAGGGGAAGTTGTATCCGCCGGACAAAGCGAACTCGTTCAGGTTGGTCTTTCCAATAATAATCGCCCCGGCCTTCTTGAGCCGCGACACCACCGTAGCGTCTTCCCGTGGAACGAAGTCCTTTAGGAACTTGGAGCCGGAGGTGGTCAGGACACCCTTTGTCCATAACTGGTCTTTTATCGCCACGGGAATGCCGTGCATCGTCCCCAGATACCTGCCTCTGGCTAACTGCGATTCGGCCTTCTTGGCGGCGCCCAGGGCCTGGTCGCCGAGGACGGTTATGAAGGCGTTCAGCCTCGGCTCCAGCTCTTCGATGCGCCGCAGGTAGGCGTCGGTCAGTTCCACCGGCGACAGCCGCCGCGAGGCTATAAGCCGGGAGATCTCCGTTGCGGAGAGGTAAATGAAATCGTTAGTCTTCAAGAGGCGTCGCCTTATGGGGTACGCTTGTAAACCCTGAATGAACTGAGGGTGGAGAGTACGACTCCACCCTCAGTTTGCGGTGGCGGGAACCTATTTGAAAACAGCCTTGGTATATTCCTGGTAGCGCGTGATGCCGATATTTAGATGGTTTACCTGGTACTCGTTTACAAAGGCCGGGTTGGCCACGGCATAGCCGAACACCCAACCTATAGGTATGTCGACGCGAGTCTTGACCCACCAATCGCCAAAGTCCTGGACCATCTTCGTCCTGGTGGCGGCATCCGTAGTGGCGTCGTAGGCTTTCTTAAAGTCGGACACTTCCTGGTAGTCAATCCATCCTCGGCCAGACTCGTACCAATAGAAGCTCAGGTCTATGGTGATGGGGTTAGTAGCGGGAGACGACATGTACATAGTGTCGGCCAAAGACCTAGCCCTGATATGTCCCTGGACTACCGGGTTGTCACCGACCTCAACCTTGGCCTTGACGCCTATGGCGCTCCAGTAGTCGCGGACTGCCAGGGCTACATCCGGGCCTTCAAGGTTAATGTCTGCGCCGGCGGTGACGAATAAAGTCGTCTCGAAGCCGTTTGGATAGCCAGCCTCGGTCAGCAGTTGCTTGGCTTTAGTAGGGTTGTACTCGTAAGGCCAGCCGCCTGTCTTACCCGTTTTGCCCTCAGGGCCTGCCACAGGAAGCCATGCGTCCTTAAAGTAGCTCTCCCAGGGCGGGAAGAGCCCCTGTGAAGGGAACAAGTCTCCATTGTAGAAGGTCTTGGCTATCTGATTTCGGTCTATGGCCAGGTTGAGGGCCTCTCTAACTTTGTCCTTGCGTAAGGGGCTGTCCGGATTGTAGCCCTTAGTAGCCCCAATACCTGCCGTGCTGCCAGGGAAAGGCTTTCCGGTGGCGGGGTCTATATAGTTTTCGGGTTTGTAGTAAGGCACGCGGATCTGCACGTAAGCCCCCGGAAGGGTGCTTTTCCACACTGTCATGCCAGCGGTCTTTACCTGGCCATGAAGGCTCCTGGGAACGCTGGTCATGTGGACCTCTTTGGCCATGAGAGCGGCCATACGGGTCGCGGCCTCATTCACAAACAGGAACTGGAGCTCGGGAAAGTCCGGCGTTTTACGATAGTGATTCTCGACTCGTTTGAGCATCGCCTGCTCGTTGAAGACCAGTCGCACAAAGGTCCACGGGCCGTTGCCAATGGGGTCCTTGGCGTAGCCCTCTTCGCCGCCCTGAGCATCCCAGTGGTCCTTGCTGTAGATAGCAATGTCTCGCGAGTCCGACACAAGGTAGGTCAGGTCAAGGCTTATCTGCGCCAGCTTCACGGAGAGGTCGTAATCGTTATGTACGGTGGAATCTACCTTGCCGCCAAACTCTGCGCGAATGCTGATGGTTTTGGTGGAGGCTTCGCCGGAGTTAACCTTCCATGAGTGCACCACGTCTTTGGCGGTCATCGTAGTAGTGGTGGCTTTGCCGTCTTTGTAGAAGGGAACGTTCTGTCGGAGCTTAAAGTTCCAGGTGCGGCCGTCAGAGCCTACCGACCAGCTATTAGCCAGTTCCGGCTGATATTCCCCGGTCTTAGGATTGGTGCCGGCTAAGTGGTCGTAAATGGGTATAAGTTTTCCAAAGATAAAGCCAGCCTGGTTTTCCATAGTGACCTGTGTGCCGGGTCTCGGTATAGCTACTTTCAGGCGAGATTCCACCGGCACCTTTGGCGCCGCCGTGGCGGTGGCTGTAGGGGTAGCCGCTGGCCGGGCCGTAGCGGTGGCGGTAGGCAAAGGCGTCTGGCCGGGCGGCAGGGTGGCCGTGGGAGCCGCCGTGGTGGCGGTGGGGGTAGAGGTAGCCGCGGCGGTGGTGGCCGTCGGGGTGGCCGTGGCGTCGTCGCCGCAGGCCAATATGAACAGGGTCGCCAGGGCCATCAAGGCCGCGGTTATGAGGGGCAGGCCCTTGGTTCGCTCAAAGAGTGGTTGCACGTTCATCTCCTAGTCCGGACTTTATGCAGGCTAGTCCAAAGCCAAACCAAATATTTCCCGCTTGGGAACGATGGGATTCAAGCAGAGGCCTCAAGCGGAGTCAATAAGGGTAAATACTGATTAGTGAGGCCTTTTTAGAGTCTCGGTCACTCGATCGTCTTCGACTCTACTGCCGCCACACACCTCGCCCCTAGGAACAAGGCCTGGTCTGGCAGGCGCAGCGCGGCAACTTACGGCCCGGCCTACTCGATTAGGGCAATTTGGGTTAGCGGCAATTCGCCGGCGGCGGCTTGCAAGGAAAAGTTGCTGCCTGACAACACCACGGTGTCGCCAATGATGCTGCTGGCTATGGACAGGCCGGAGGAGCCCGCAATCTTAACTTTGCCGATGGGCGCGTACATTATGCCGGTCCAGCTGCCATTGCTGCCGCTGGCGTCTATGGCGCTGGGGCTGCCGCTGGTGGCGAAGGCCAGCACACCGTTCCAATACGGCGTCAGGTTGTAATCGCTTCCAGAAAGACTTACCTCGGCGCCGACGAGGGTGATCATGCCCTCCACGTTTCCCGTTCCCAGGGTGATTTTCCCGCCGGCGTTGCAGTAAACGCCTGGCTTGAGCTTTGTCATAGCGCCCGGGTCTTCCCAGTAGATAGGG
>VGZZ01000078.1 GCA_016872285.1 SAR202 cluster bacterium
AGAAGGTGGCCCTGGTGGCCTGCATGCGCAAGCTCCTTACCATCCTCAACGCTATGCTCAAACATAAGACCCCTTGGCATCTTTCTCCTAAGGTGATTTATGCCTAACTCTAAAGACGGTTGCTGAGCGAAGTCCGTACTCGGACGCAGTCGAAGAATCTGTTGCCACTGGAACCCAGGCCTCATTTTCTCCTAGGCCACCCCACATCTTATGTAAGGGCGAGGTTATCTCGCCCCCCCTTATTTCAGCGAAAGTCGGAATCCAGTCCTCTTATCTTTGAGAGGGCGACTGTTAACTCCTCTACACTTCCCGCTCCTCTCCCGCCCTTGCTACAATACCCCTTTAACCAACAACCCGAAGGTGCCTCCCTATGACCCTCCCCGCCTCCGACATGCCTCCCGCCTACAACCCCGCCCAGGTGGAAGGCCCCATATACCAGTCCTGGATGGACAAGGGTTACTTCAAGCCGCGCATACCTTCTAGCGGGGGGCGGAAGCCTGCCCTGAGCGCAGTCGAAGGGAAGCCCTTCGTCATCATCATGCCGCCGCCCAACGTAACCGGCGAGCTCCACCTCGGCCACGCCCTCACCGCCGCCATCGAGGACATGCTCGCACGATGGCATCGAATGAAGGGCGAGCCGACGCTCCTCCTCCCCGGCACCGACCACGCCGGCATCGCCACCCAGGTGGTCGTCGAGCGCGATCTCGCCAAGGAAGGCGAGACCTCCCGCCTCGCCCTGGGCCGCCAGGAGTTTGAGCGGCGCGTCTGGCAGTGGGTCGACAGATACGGCAGCCGCATCAACGAGCAGATCAAGCGCCTCGGCACCTCTTGCGACTGGTCCCGCAAAGCCTTTACCCTCGACCCCGGCCCCAGCAAAGCCGTCCGCACCACCTTCGTCAACCTCTATAACAAGGGCCTTATCTATCGAGGCGAGCGCATCATCAACTGGTGCGTCCGATGCGCCACCGCCCTCTCTGACCTCGAGACCGTCCACCAGCCTACCAGCGGCAAGCTCTATTATGTCAACTACCCCCTGGCCGACGGCAAAGGCCATATCACCGTCGCCACCACGCGACCCGAGACTATGCTTAGCGACACCGCCGTCGCCGTTAACCCCAAGGACAAGCGCTACAAGCGTCTCGTCGGCAAGACCGCCCTCCTTCCCATCCTTAACCGCCCCATCCCCATCGTCGCTGACAACGCCGTGGATCCCTCCTTCGGCACCGGCGCCGTAAAAGTCACCCCCGGCCATGACCCCACCGACTTCGACATCGGCCAGCGCCATAACCTCCCTATCCGCATCGCCATCGGCTTCGACGGCAAGATGACCGCCGAGGCCGGACCCTTCCAGGGCCTGGACCGCTTCAAGGCCCGCCAGGCCGTCGTCGAACGCCTCGAGCAAGACGGCCTGTTGGAAAAAACGGAGCCTTACCAGCACTCCGTCGGCCACTGCCAGCGATGCAACACCGTCGTCGAGCCCCTGGTCAGCAAGCAGTGGTTCGTAAAAGTCGGCAGCCACACGGAGCCCGACTCCATCGCCGGTCGCGCCTACGCCGCCGTCGCTGACGGTCGCATCCAAATCGTCCCCGAGCGATTCGCCAAGGTCTACAACAACTGGATGGAGAACATCCGCGACTGGTGCATCAGCCGACAGCTCTGGTGGGGCCATCGCATCCCCGTCTGGTACTGCGACAAAGCCCACATGACCGTCGCCATCGAAAACCCCGCCGCCTGCGCCAACTGCGGCTCGACGGACATCACCCAGGACCCCGACGTCCTCGACACCTGGTTCTCCTCCGCCCTCTGGCCCCACTCTACCCTCGGCTGGCCCGACGACACCACCGACCTCCGCCACTTCTACCCCACCAGCGTAATGGAGACGGGCTACGATATCCTCTTCTTCTGGGTAGCCCGCATGATTATGATGGGCATGGAGAATACCGGCGACATCCCCTTCCGCACCGTCTTCCTCCACGGCCTGGTCCGCGACGCCCAGGGCATCAAGATGAGCAAGACCAAGGGCAACGTCCTCGACCCCCTCAAGCTTATCGACCTCTACGGCACCGATGCCCTTCGATTCGCCCTCACCACCGGCACCGCCCCCGGCAACGACCTCCGCCTCAGCGAAAAGAAGCTGGAGTCCGCCCGCAACTTCGCCAACAAGCTCTGGAACGCCTCTCGATTTGTTATCTCTAATCTTGAGAAGGCCGATTCTCTTGCCGGATGGTATGACCTGTCTGAACCCACCCACCGCGAGGACCTATGGATCGTCTCCCGCCTCCACCGCACCGCCCAGCGCGTCAACGACGCCCTGGACCGATTCGAGACCGGCGAGGCCCAGTCCGCCGTCTATGACTTCCTCTGGGACGACTTCTGCGACTGGTACCTGGAACTCGCCAAAGTCCGACTCCGCTCCGCCCAAGCTCCACCACAACCTGATCATTCAATCGGTGGAGGCAGATCTATCGGCCCCCTTCCCGTCCTCGCCCATGTCCTGGAGCGCACCCTCCGGCTCCTCCACCCCTTCATGCCCTTCGTCACCGAGGAGGTGTGGCAGAAAATCACTGGCGTCCTCCCCAAAGAAGGCCGCCTCCCTGACTCCATCATGGTCGCGCCCTACCCCCAGGCCGACGCCTCCCGATTTGACCCCGCCGCTGAGGCTGAAATCGGCCAGCTCATGACCCTGGTCCGCTCCATCCGCAACGTCCGCGCCCAGCTTCGCGTCGACGCCAACGCCCGCCTCCAAGCCCTCGTCGACCCCAAGACCCACACCACCCTCGTCCGTGACGAGCGCGCCGCCATCGAAACCCTTGCCCGCCTGGAATCGCTAGATGTAGTCCAGGGCCTCGAAAGCGCCCCCAAAGACGGCACTGTAACCGTCGTCGCTGGCCAGGTAGTAGTCGGCCTCCCCCTGGGCGGCCTGGTGGACGTCGCCGCCGAGCGTCACCGCCTCACCAACGAGCTAAACGACGCCCAGCAAAACCTCACCCGCGTCCAAGCCCTCCTGGGTAAACCCGACTTCGCCTCCAAAGCCCCGGAAGACGTCGTTGAGCGTGAACAAGAACGGGCGGAAGGCCTGCGGGAACGGGTAGCGAGACTAGGTGAGGTTCTAGCGCAGCTAGGCGACTAGGCTCCGTCCGCGTTGTAGGGGCGCGGTCGCCGCGCCCGTTCCCCTTCTTTGTCATCCTGAGCGTAGTCGAGGAATCTCAACATACTATATACTATCAATTACCGCGGCCCATTTAAGTAGGAAAACATCATGTGGTGGGAAGAACTACTCTGGGGTCTCTGGCACGGCATACGGGCCTGGGTCGTCCTCATCGCCCATGTCTTCAACGCCTGGGATAAACACACCGTCTACGACGCGGCTCGCGCCAGTAACTGGTTCGACTTCGGTTTCCTCCTCGGCGCCGGCTCCCCCTTCCTCGGCATCTTCGGCGCCAGCAAAAGCAGCGCCGCCGCCCCGCGCCGCCGGCGAACGAAGTAGTCTGTTTCAATCAGGAAGCCTATTGACAGGCTTAGCGTGTGAGCTATGCTGACCTTATGCCGAGCTTCTATATCCGCAACGTTCCCGACGACGTTCACCGCAGGCTAAAACAAAAGGCCGCCGACTTGGGCCTCTCCCTAAACGCCTACCTCCTTCAGGAACTGGAGGCGAGAGAGCAATCTAGAGCGCTGATAGAAAAGTTTGGAGGTAGCGACAAGCTGTCCTTTGAGGGATTCCCAGACAGCACTGAGGAGGAGAGGCGCTAGCTACCCCGCAGACAGGTGATCACTCTTTAGAAATCGCCGCCTACGTCGCCCTGGCCGAAGCCCTGGACGCCCCCCTCCTCACCCGCGACGCCCGCCTCGCCCGCGCCACCGGCCATCAGGCTGTGGTGGAGCTGGTGTAACCGTCACCGCCCCAACTCCCCCAACACCCCGCTAATAGCCTCCTCGGTGAGACTGGGGTACTCCTCTACGATTTCAGGAATACTCTTCCCCGAGGCCAGCAGTTCCAGTAGCAATCTGATCGAAATACGCGTGTCCCGCACCCTTGGCGCGCCTCCAAGATGTTCTGGGTCCGCAACTATCCACTTCATCCTAGGTTCCGAAGATGGAATTCATGAGGAATACCGAATAATTTCGACCTGATATCGTTTTCCCTTCTCTAACTCGGTGAACCTTAGGACTGCACCGTTCGATAACGCTTTGTGTTTGTCGAACCAGGGCTTCAGGTTACCCTTAATGTATTGACCCGCCAATGGTTCACCCTTCGCGGTACCTTTTGGAGCGGAAGTCACATGCGCAGGGCTTTCATTTACATCTGTCTTTAATGTGAAAGTCACATTGTAACCTGGGAAGAAGGAACGCTTGTCTCTGGGTATAAAAATTAAGTTATACTTTCTATGGTAATAGATAGTTTCGACCTCTATATCAATCGAGCTAGTAGCACTGGCGGCCCTTGGTCCGCTGGTCCCATTGTTCTTCGTCAACTCCAGGACCCGGCGGAGCACCTCGTTTGGTGTGCTAAATACCATGCCAAAACGCATAGCCCGTGCCTCTAACTCTTTTTGAACTTCCTCGTCGATTCTAATTACAGGTGGCATCGCGGTCCTCCTTTCTTGTCGTTTTGTTACAATGTAACAATGTTACAAGCCCTTGTCAAATTTCAGCGTGTTGACGTTCAAACAAAGAGGGAGGGCGGTTAGGCCCTCCCTCTGAATCGGAGTATATGTCATTGAGAACTAGCTAATGGTCTATGCCTATGCTTGAGTTGACTAAACCTCTGCTTGCCCAGCCCCCCC
>VGZZ01000079.1 GCA_016872285.1 SAR202 cluster bacterium
AGCCGCCGAAAAAGAGGCCGCTCAGGAGATGGAGAAGAAGGAAGCGGAAAAACTGGCAAGGAAAGAGGCCAAGGATAAGGCAAGGGCTCAAGCAAAAGCCGCCTCCCTTCCTCCTCGCCGACGCGGCGGCCAGCCCGGCAACCACAACGCTAGAAAACACGGTCGTTACTCCACCTACGTCACTCCGGAAGATATGCAGATGATTCAAGAACTTCTCAGAGTGGAAGACCTGGACTTGCACTGTGAGATTGCGCTCACTAGAGGCAAGTACCGTCAGTCCATCAAAAATCCTGAGACAAAGTTCAAGGAGCTATCCAGTCTGGGCCATCTCCTCACGGATATGCTAAGGACTCAAGGCAACATCGATAAGACCTACCGCCCCATTGAAGAAGATGAGATCGAAGAAGACGAACCTTAAAACGAATCGTGCCTAACCCACGCCTAGAAGTCCCATTCGTTTCAGCAAAAGGGGGGGGGTACCCCCAAACCAATATCTATGGCGGTGCCTATCTATTGCGCCCACAAAGCCTATGCCGCGCCGTTCACGGTGCGGTAGGGTAATACAATCCACTAGCGCCTTTCCCTCACCGTTACGTAGCTATTACCGCCTTAAGCTGTTAAACATCATCACGCTGCGGTGGGGCACTGCCCTCCCCTATCTCCCTCTCCTCCCCTCTCCGCCCTTGACACCTCTCAAGCCCTCTCATACCATCCAACCAAAAGCCTTGGCCTAGGAGCCTTCCATGAAAGAACGCATCATCTCCGGCGACAGCCACATCGACCTCCGATTCCTCCCCTCCCAGCTCTTCACCGACAACGCCCGCCCCAACCTCCGCGGCCGCATGCCTCGCGTCGTCGACACCCCCAACGGTCGGCGGTGGATGGCCGGCATCATAGACATGGGCGTCGTTGGTGTCGAGGTCGATAAACGCACTTTCAGCACCGAGATGAGCCATCGATGGAAGGCCATGCAGGACGGCGGCTTCTTCGACGACCTGGACAAGGGCTACCACCCCACCAACGCCGAACTCCGCATCCGCGACCAGGACAAGGACGGCATCCGCGGCGAGGTCCTCTACGGCCCCCTCCGCGTCGCTGCCACCCTCAAAGACCCCGAGCTTGGCAACGAGTTCTTTCGAGTCTATAACGACTGGCTCGCCGGCTTCTGCCATGCCAACCCGGACCGATTCGCCGGCCTCGCTTGCCTCCCCAACCACGACCCCAAAGTCGCCGCCGACGAGCTTCGCCGCGTCGCTAAAATCGGCCTCAAAGGTGCGGACCTCGGCGTCGGCGGCGCCCCCAAGCCCATCTACCACAAAGACTGGGACGTCCTCTGGAAAGCCGCTGACGAGACCCGCCTCCCCATCTCCTTCCACACCACCGGCCTCGTGCCCATGCGCGTATCCAGCGGCGACGGCCCCCAGTACGACGAGGTCTTCCATAACATCCGCACCGTCCTCTTCCAGCTATCCGGCGCGGAATTCGCCACCAGCGCTATCCTCAGCGGCGCCTGCCAGCGCTTTCCCAACTTCAAATTCGTCCTCGGCGAATGCGGCGTTAGCTGGCTTCCCTACGTCCTCGACCGCATGGACCACGAATGCGAAGGCACCGAAGGCCTCAAGCTAAAGCCCAGCGAGTACTGGGCCCGTCAAGGCTTCACCACCTTCCAGATGGAGCCCGTCGCCGGTGACCTCGTCCCCATGGTCGGCGAAGACAACGTCATCTGGGGCTCCGACTATCCCCACCAGGACGGCGTCTGGCCCGACTCCCTCAAGACCATCGACCAGTGCCTCGGCTCCCTCAACCCCAAAGCCCGCCGCAAAGTTGTCTGCGACAACACCGCCCGCCTCTACGGCTTCAAAACCTAACCCTCCCTCCCCCTCTGGTTCCCCCTCTTCTCCTATTGCAAAGGAGAAGAGGGGGATAGAGCCTGCCCTGAGCTTGTCGAAGGGGGGTGATGAGGTGCTCTTAATTTCTTTCCCTCTTCTCAGAAAGGAGAAGAGGGCTGCAAGCTCGCCGTGGCGAGATAAAGGGTGATGAGGTCGTACCGCTTAAGACCAAGGCCAGTCTTTTTATGGAAGACAGCCCAAAAGACGACTTCCGTAAACTCTATGACAGTATTCCTCCATCCCCAAATCTGATGCTATAATCGAATTTAGCCCATAGTTGGGCATCAAATGGAAGTCAAGCCAACGCTCAGCCATGAGCTTGACCGCCACGGCCCTTAACAAATCCCCAAACCTCACTCTGGAGTCCCCAATGAAATCCGCCCTTTTTCTGCTCGCCCCAGTCCTGCTTCTGACCTTCCTCGCCGCCTGCGGCGCTGATCCCACCCCTACCCCCACTCGCACAGCCACCCGCGGCGCCACCGCCACCGTCCCCGCCGCCTCTCCCTCGCCATCCCCCTCCCCATCCCCCACCGCCATGCCCACCGGCTCTCCCGCCGCGGGCGGAGCCACCGTCATGGTCGAACTCGGCGACTTCTTCGTCCGGGCCAACCCTGCCACTGCTAAGGCTGGCCAGGTAGCTTTCCAGGCCACCAACTCCGGCGCTCTCCCCCACGAGCTTGTAGTCATCAAGACCGACACCGACCCCGCCTCTCTCCCTGTCTCCGCCGGCGCCGTCTATGAAGCTGCCGCGGGCCAGAAAATAGGAGAAATCCCGGAATCCCAGCTCCCGGGCAAAGGACAGGCCCAGGCTTCCTTTGCCCTAACCACCGGTAAATACGTCCTCATCTGCAACATCCCCGGCCACTACCAGGCAGGCATGTACACCGGCTTCCAGGCCCAGTAAACACCCTAGACATATACCATCCTTTAGTATTTGCCCGCGGGTGTTATAGCTGGCAAAGTCGTGATGCGTCGAGCCCTTCAGGTCCTCTGCCCCCCGAACGCCTGAGGCACATTAAGGGCCTAGCTCATAAAACCACGAACCTTAGAACAGAGGTGGTCTTGGGCATCCTTGTCCCATTTGGTGCTCCCCCTTCGCCTTCCAGGCCGAAGGGGGAGTTAGACGCCGTCCTGAGCCTGGCCGAAGGAGGGGGTTGTGGTTCCTCTTTTTCTCTTCCCCTTCCAGCAGGAAGGGGCCAGGGGATGGTATCCCGATTAAATACAAGATATGTGTTGTGCATCAAACGCTTTGAGGGGAGAGTTAGAGAGAGTCTGATGGAAGAGCGGAGGCGCCGTCACCACCGCTAACCAATAATAGCGACCATTCATTTAAGGCGGGCCGCCTAGGCGGCCCGCCTTAAATCTTTCTTACATATCCTCCAATCCAGGCCCTTCATAGGCCTCCGCATCTAGCAAACCGCGCCGGGGGATGACAAACTAGACCCAGCAGGTATTGCGAATGAAACCCTTCAATCCATTCCCTCTCTTATTGCTGCTCTTGGTCCTGGCCGCCCTCCTCGCCTGCGGCTCCCCGTCCGGGCGGGGGCCGAGCGAAGCGAGTCCTGGTCCCGTTGAAGGACCTCCCTGGCGCTCCATATCCTCCCCTGACAACAGTGTGTCCGCCGTCCTCGCCACCACCGTCCTCCGACCCGGCTCCCAGCGTCTCGCTTTTATCCTCTTCACCTCCAGGGGCATCTTAGCCGTTCCGACCGTCAGGGTCACACCTGTCAGCCTCGTCGACAACCAACCTCGAGCCGCCGTCACCGCCGGCTCTCATCCCTGGCCCCTCGGCACCAAGGGCAGCTACAGCACCCATATCGATTTCGATAGGCCTGGCAAATGGCGTCTGGACATTGTGGCTCTGGATTCCGACGTAAGCCCCCGCACCGCCCAGATAGAAGTGGAAGTTCGTGACGACTACAAAGTCAAAGACATAGGCATGGCCGCGCCCGCCAGCAAAAACAAGACCCTCCAGGACACCCCGAATCTCTCCAAACTCACCTCCGGCAGCAACCCCAACCCTGACCTCTACCAGACCACCATCGCCCAAGCCCTCAAAAGCGGCAAGCCCACCCTCGTCGTCTTTGCCTCCCCCGCCTACTGCGTCAGCCCCACCTGCGGCCCGGAGGTAGAGACCATGCAAGAACTCAAGGCCAAATATCCCGGCCGGGCCAACTTCATCCACGTCGAAATCTATGACAACCCCCATGAAGTCCAGGGCGACCTCTCCCGCGCCCGCCTCTCACCCATCCTCCGGGAATGGGGCATCACCACCGTCCCCCACTGGAACAACGAGTCCTGGGCCTTCATCATATCCGCCAATGGCCAAATCAAAGCCCGCTTCGAAGGCTACGCCACCCTAGATGAACTCGACTCCGCCCTCTTCCCAGAACTCCTCTAGTCGGCTGGGCCCTCTCAGTGGTATGTGTGGAATCCCTTCTCTCGGTGGGTTGGAGTCACTCTCATCAGGTCCTCCCTCTTCTCCTATTGTCCAAGGAGAAGAGGGAGTTAGACGCTCCGCTGCCTTTAAGCATATATCGCGGAGTCTCCTCATCCTTGATATTTATTCAATGAGGAGGCTCGATTTATCGGCCCGATGCAATCGGACCGTCCTGATCCCGCCTCTGGCGGATCGAAGGAGGGTGATGAGGTGAGCCTTAATTATTCCTCCCCCTTCCAGCAGGCGATTCCTGAGTCCCAATGT
>VGZZ01000080.1 GCA_016872285.1 SAR202 cluster bacterium
CCCCAGGTCCGGCAGCATTGTCAGCCACCAGCTCAAAAACAGTCCCAGCAGCACCACCTGCGCCACCGTCATTACCAGCGTAGTCTCAAAGGGCACAAACGGCAGGCTGCTCGGACTTGGCACCAGGCCCTGCACCCAGCCCAGCCCCACACCAATTAATATCAGCAGCAACAGCCTTACAGAGAAAACTGTGCCCCTGATTAGAAAGGGAGACGCATGCTTCTTCCGCCGCTTCACATGATAAAACAGCGGGTCGTCAATCACTTTATAACGGCTAAACATGGCTGGACCTTCCCCTTGGCTAGTTCCCGATCCTCACCCTGTTCTTCACAACGCGTACCTGCGCCATCGACCTTGACACCGCCCCGTTTATAGGCCGCAGGACTATGCTTTCAAAATAGGACCTCGCCGCGCGGCCCATCCTGCCCATAACGCCCGTGACAATCCGCTGCGGCTTGTCCGCGCCCGCCGGCGACAGGTTGTCCTGGGGGCTTGCCTGCAGGATGGCCACAAAGGTGCCAAAGGCCACGTCCACCGCCATCACTTTTTGCGCTATCTCTACCTTGTCCATGCCCGTACCCCGCATTGTCTGTCGACTGCTCGTTGGGCGGCATTATCCTGGACAACCACACCATCGTCATCGTACGAGAGTACCAATTGACTATGTACGGAAGAGCATCCCGTCATTGACCGTCCCCGCGGCCCACTCTACAATTTGCGCAGTCCGATTTATCGGACCCCCCTACTCCACCCTGAGGAGGCCCCATGCCCGCCACACCCCTCAAAGGCGTCCATCACGTCACCTATATCGTCGACGACGTTGATCGCGTCATCACCTTCCTCGACAAGAACTTTGACCTCAAGCCCCTGGAAGTCATCGATAACAAAAAGCGCGGCCTTCGCCAGGCCTTCTATAAAGTCGGCCCCACCATCGTCGACTTCTTCCAGCCCACCCATGAAAAAGCCGACTTCTACCAGTGGCTAAAACAGCACGGCCCCGGCATCTCCCACGTCGGCTTCGGCGTCGACGCCATCGACTCCGTCGCCAGAAACGTCGTCTCCCGGGGCGGCAAGCCCCGTTCCGGCGACAAGTCTGAACCCACCCCCAACGGCTACCGCACCCTCAGCTTCAAGCCCGAGGAAGGCTGCGGCTTCCTCTTTCAGCTAGCCGAAGGCGAAATGAAACACTAAACCCTGAACGCCTGATGCTAGTTACGGACTGTATTAGACGATAACAGAGCAATATTGTCATTCTGAGACGCAGTAGAAGCCTGCCCTGAGCCTGGTCGAAGGGAATCTAATCGCCGTGACTGCCGCAAGGCCTCCTTGACCACTAAAAAGGTTAATGAGGAATCTGGCCTCACTATAACCGCGCTACCATCTCCAGCCAGACGGCTCTACTACTCATGTAGGGGCTAGGTCGCCTTGCCCAGTCATCTTCTCTCGCTCCCTCCTTCCCCCTTGATGTTGATCTCCTTAACCTATATTCATCCGAAATCCCGATGATAATCGGGAGGGGAAGGCGCAGGTCGAAGACTCGCCGTGGCGAGATGAGGGTGAAACCTTAGCACTACGCTCTGTCCGCCAGGCTCAACTACACCTGTCGCTGGCTTCACCTCTTTCCTCATCATATTTTGTGGGGAACAACTAGCAGCCATTTTAAAGGTGAGAACTAGAGAGAGCTCGGGTGGAAGGGTGAGGCTTACGCTACTCTTATGCAAAAAAACTCGACAAGGAACCTTCCTCTACACCCTCGGCCCCTTCTTCGCCCGCTCCATCAGGTGATACAGCAGGTGCCCGTCAAACCCCAGCTCCCGCGCCTTGGTGGCGTCCCCCTTTGCGTCGTCACCGTGCCCCAGCGCTGAATTCGCGATGGCCCTGATGGCGTACGCTGACCCCTGCTTCGGGTTCAGCCTCAGCGCCTCGTCCGCGTCCTTCTTCGCCTGCTCCATCCTCCCCATCTCGTAAAACGCCCCTGCGCGATTGTTATACGCATCCACATTCTTAGGGTCCAGCTTAATCGTCTCGGTAAAATCCTGCACTGCCGCCAGGTGCTCCCGCAGGTGTATATACGCCAGCCCTCGATTGTAAAAAGCGTCCGCCCGCTTCGGGTCCAGCTTCACGCAGCTATTGAAGTCCCGAATCGCCGCCAGCGGCTCCACCAACTGCCCGTATAGCACGCCTCGCTGGTAATACAATTCAGCGTCGTTTGGGCGTTCGTCCATGGCTGCGCTCAGCTCCTCCACCCGCCGCTGAAGCTCCTCGACAGCCCCCGCCGGATGCGCCGCCGCCTGATGCCCTTCTTGTTGCCCATGCTGATGTCTATCCTGGGTCACGGTAGGTCCCTCCACGGGCGCCAGCGCTTCCCGCCCTTCACCGTCAACACCGACGCCAGCCGCCGTTCCGTCCGCGCCTCATGGCCCAATTGGTCCTCGTACGCGAATTCTCCCTCCTCAAACTCCAGCACCGCCGCGTCTCCCACCGACCCCGGCTTCAGCGTCCCCAGCTCGGGATGCCCTATCACCTGCGCGGGGCTGGACGTAGACCGCCGCACTACCTCTTCCAGGCTCATGCCAAAAGCTAGCCATTGCGTCATAATCTCCAGAATATTGTAGTTCTTAGAAGCGTAAGGCCACGTCCCTACCCTGTCCGTGCTAAGCGAGTGCGGCAGCAGCCCCTCCGACACCGCCTGCTGGCAAATCGGTATCGAAAAATGCTTCACAAAGCTCCCCGTATCGAAAATTATCCCCGACTTGTGCGCCTCCCACACCTCCCTCCTGAACTCCCCCTTCTCGTTCAGCACGTTGTGGGTATCGCCGTGAAAGCAGTGCGTAATAATGTCGCCGGGCTTTAAGTACTCGAACACCTGGGCCATGGGCAGCGGCGTCTCCATCACATGCACCATTACCTTGGTCCGCGTCTCGTCCGCCAGCTTCCGCGCCATCTTCATCGCCGACACCGCGTTTTTCGCCGTCGTCCCGTTGGGCGATAGCCTCACCTTCACCCCCAGCACCAGGTCTCGATGCTCCTCAATGCACTGCGCCGCCTCCTTGGGCCGCGCGAACCGAAAGTCCTCCAGGTCCGGCACCTGTATCGACACCGGCATTGTCCCCATCGACGACAGGTGGATGAACGCGAACAGCCGTGTGTCCACCTTCTCGATAACATAACTCCGAAACCCCGGAAAGTTCATCCACCCCGTGCTGCCCGTGTCCACCGCCGTCGTTACCCCCATAGGCAAACATACCTGGTCAGGTATGGCCTTGTACGGCGATATCTTGTAGGCATAGTGGCCGTGGATGTCCACCAGTCCCGGCGTCACCATCTTCCCGATGACGTCCACCACCTCCGCCCCTTCATTCTTGGGTATGTTCGACGCCACCGCCGCCACTTTGCCCCCCAAAAACGCCACATCCCGCTTCCCCCTGAGGTTCTGCGATGGATCGATGACCTCGCCACCCTTCAGAATGAGGTCATATTTAATCGGCATGATTGAGTATCTCCTGACTGCTTAATTACAGCCGCCAATAGTAACATCCTTCAGCAGCCGGGAAAACCCGCCAGCCTTTATCCGTATAACCCCTTATTTGACACCCGTTCCACAGACGATATACTTTCCCACGCCACTCAAACATTAACCTGACCTTGGAGACGCGTCTAATGAAGATCCCCTACGGAGTTGTGGACTCCGACGGGCATATCAACGAGCCCGAGAAGGAGCTCATCGATTATCTGGAAGGCCCCTACGCGGAAATCAAGAAGCGCATCCACCGCTACTTCCCCAACAAGAAAGGCGCTGTCGGCGGCGGCATCGTCGCCACCCATAGCTGGTTCGACAACACCCTCGGCGGCCGCCTCGGCGCCCAGGGCCCCGTGGGCTTCCCCACCCCAGACGACTGGCTCAAGAACGCCGACGACGGCGGCATGGAGTATATCTGCCTCTTCCCCACCACCCTCCTGGCCTACTCCTCCATCACTGACAACGACTATCTGGTGGCCATCTGCAAGGCCTACAACAACTACGTCCACGACAAGTGGCTCAAGTACAACTCCCGATTCCGCTCCGTGGCCCTCATGCCCTTCGTCGAGCAGGAAGAGGCCATTAAAGAGATGCGCCGCTGCGTCACCGAGCTCGGTTTCTCCGGCGTCATGATTGCAGCCGTCGGCTTCGGCCTCCTCGGCGGCAAAGGCTACCACAAGTTCTACGCCGAGGCCGAAAAGCTCAACTGCACCATCGCCGTCCACGGGGGCCACGCCACCGCCGAATCCAACCGCTACACCAAGTTCATCCAGCGGCACACCATCGGTTTCCCCGTAT
>VGZZ01000081.1 GCA_016872285.1 SAR202 cluster bacterium
CAAGCCCCCCCCGCGGTGACATCTGCCCCTTGCCTTAAGACACCCGCCTCCCCTAGACTGTCCAGGCCCCATGAACACCAACCCCACCAAACTAAAAATCGCTATTGGCGCCGACCATGGCGGCCTCCCCCTCAAGGTCGACTTGCAAAAATGGCTCCACTCCCAGGGCTATCAAGTCCTCGACCTCGGCGCCTACTCCAATGACCCCGCCGACGACTATCCCGACTTCGCCTACGCCGTCGCCAAAGCCGTCGCCGTCGGCCAGGCGCAAAAGGGCCTGGTAATCTGCGGCAGCGGCGTCGGCGCCAGCATCACCGCCAACAAAGTTCCCGGCATCCGCGCCGCCCTCTGCCACGACACCTACTCCGCCCGCCAGGGCGTGGAACATGACGACATGAACGTCATATGCATGGGCGCCCGCATCATCGGCATTGAGCTCGCCAAAGAAATCGTCTCCGCCTTCCTCAACGCCCGCTTCATAGACGAAGGCCGCTACCGCCGCCGCCTCAACAAACTCCTCGCCATTGAAGCCGAAAGCCTCAAGTCCTCCAGACCAGCCAACAAACGCTAGAAGATCGTCAGTGGGGCTGGCTTTATGAACCTTCTTTCTTCTTTCCTCTCCCTTGATGGGAGAGGATTAAGGTGAGGGTGAAACGCTAGCACCAAGGTATCTGTATCAAAACCAACCCGACTAAGACTCCTTCTCTTCAGCAGGGAAGTTTAGGAATGGGGTTTCCCTATAACCCCGCCCCCTTAAACTCCTGCCCCCTCTTCGCCATCCCCGTCGCCGTCCGGCGCATCCTCTCCACCTGCGCCTGCGTAACCTTCCGCTTCACCTCCCCAGGCACCCCCGTCACAAACGACTCATCCGGCACATCCTGTCCCGCCAGCACCACCGCGTTCGCCGCCACCAGGCACCGCTTCCCCACCGTCGTCCGATTCAGTATCGTGCTGTTATTCCCCATCAACGACCCTTCGCCGATGCGTTCGCAGTGCACCACCACGCAATGCCCTATGGAAACATAGTCCTCAATCACCATCTGGTTATTGTGTATAACGGAGTTCTCCTGAATGTTCACATACGCCCCAATCACAATCTTCCCCTCCCCATCCCCTCGAATAGTAACCCCCGGCCAGATGCTGGCGTGTTCCCCAATCTCTACGTTCCCCACCACATACGCCGCCTCGCTGACCCAAGCTGTAGGATGCACCTTAGGCGTTTTGTTACCCAGGCTTCGTATCAATGCGAACCTCCAGTATGCTTATGTTTTTTCATTCGACGGGTTAGACACAATAGCTTTCGGCTGCGGGCTGCGTAAGAAAAAGAAAAGTATCGCCCCCACGGCGGCGCACCCGGAAATAACATAAAGCGCGCTGCTGTAGCTGTAATGGTCCGCCATAAAACCGGCAAATATGGGGCCTATCACCTGCCCCACCATCATAACCACCGATGAGAAACCCATAATCATGGCAAAGGATTTTCTCCCAAAATACTCCCCGCGCATAGAGGTCAGCACCGGCCCGCGAACGCCCCACGCCATCCCGTGCACCACCCCGGCCGCCAGCACCTGCCCAAAACTGTCCGCCGTCGCCAGCAGCAGCGCCCCCGTCCCATGCCCAATCATCGTCGCCATCGCCAGGTAATTCTTCGGGTAGCGGTCCCCCAAAAAACCCCCGATGAACTGGAACGACATGTTTACCCCCGCCACCATCATCACCACCTGCGCCGCCCGCCCTCGGCTGAATCCTAGGTCCGACTCCAAATACGGCACCAAATGCAAGCTGAGGGCTGAGATCATGACCAGCGCCATAGAGTGCCCAATAGACATCAGCCAGAAGGATCGAGTTCTAAGGGCCTCTTTCACCGTGAAGTCCTTCTCAACTGTGGCTTGTCCTTTGGACGCCTTCTTGGCTCCCTTCTTCTGCGAACCGTCTGCGGCCCCGGGACTCTCGCCGTCAGGTAGGTAGCCATAAGGCTCCGGACTGTAGCGCATGAGTCGGGAAATAGGCAGCCCGACCGCCATGATAATAATCCCCGAGAACAGCGCCGTCGTCTCCCATCCCCACTTGTCCACCGACCTCGCCACAAACGGGGAATACAGCACGCCGCCAAGTCCCAGCCCAAGCATCGCCATACCGATAGCCTTGGCTCGGTTCCGCCGGAACCAATTATTCACGCTCGCCGTCATAGGCGTCCACCCGCTCAGGGTAGTGCCTAGGGCCAGGAAAAGGAACGAAATGTAAAACATCGCCACCGAGTCCACCAGGCTCAGCATGATAAAGCCTATCCCGAAGATGACTACGCCGGTAGCCATAACTATCCGTGGTCCAAATCTCTGTATGAAATAACCCTCGATCGGCCCCAAAAACCCGCTCTCCAACCGCGACAGCGATACCGCCCCCGACAGCACCGTCCTGCTCCACCCGAACTCCTTCCTCATCGGCTCAAAATAGAACCCGAAGCCATTGTTAAACAGGCCCGACGACATGGACAAACTGATAAGCCCCGCCAGCACTATCCACCAGCCATAGAAAACGCCCCTAACCTTGGATATAGCCAATGTAGCCATTACTGGATCTGAGACTCTATTCGGTTGCTGGTATTACAACCGAGGCAGGGTAGCGAGGTGCCTGGCTCCTTCAGGTTCTCTCCCCCAATGAACGCGTGATGTACATCAAGGGCTTGGCTCATAAGAACACGAATCTTAAAACAGACGGGGTTGAGGTCCCTCCCCTTGGGTTCTCCCTCTTCTCCTATTGCAAAGGAGAAGAGGGAGCTAGACGCCGTCCTGAGTATGTCGAAGGAGGGTGATGAGGTGATCCTAATAATTCCCTCCCCTTCTTCCTGCTGGAAGAAGGGGACAAAGGGGATGATGGTATCCCGATTAATAACAACTAACATGTTGTCCATCACGCGTTGTGAAGGGGCCTCCTGTTCACTATACCTAACTAAATATTCGCGGGACGGCGCTGCACGCGTGTCCGCTGTAAATGGGACCGCGCCCATAAAATCTGCATGACGCAACAAGCCCCACCTGGTAAAGGCGGGGCTTAAGGAAGGGTTTATGAGATCGTGTCTGGAGCAATGAGTTCTGGCGGCGAGCGCTTACGCAGCCCGGACCGTTTCCTCCTCCAACGCGCCTGGGAAATGCTTCAGCTCCTTGCCATCCTTATCCAACCACCGGTCTTGAGGCAGCTCGTAGAACACCTCCGCCTCATTCCCGTCGGGATCGTGGAAATAGACCCCCATGGATGTCCCGTGGTCCCCAATACCGACAATCTTCACGTTCAAATCTTTCATACGTCGATACATCGCCTTCAGGTCGTCAAAGGACTCCATCTCCCAGGCGTAATGATACAGCCCGACGTGCCGACGATACGGCCCCGGCGCGTCCATCCCCACCTGCCCAATCGCCAGCTCATGCGACGAGTCGCCGGCAGCCGAAAGAAAGGCGCTCTTTCCGGGCGTATAGCGATTGACCGTCAGCCCCAGCACCTTCGAGTAAAACTCCTTGGAGCGTGCCACATCCTTTACCCACAAAAACACATGTCCTAACCTCTTAGGCTTGACCATAACGCCCCCCAGATCTTCTATATATTGTTCATATATTGAAGTTTACGCCTTGGACACGATGAGTCAAGCCTTCATCCCCCTCGCCGGCGCCAGCGATTCCAACAACTTCTGCGCCGAGAGCGCAATCTCCTCCACTGCTCTGTTGAAAACCGCCTCATTAGCCTGCGACGGCTTCCGATACCCGCTTATCTTTCTCACAAACTGTAGCGCCGCGGCGTTCACATCCTCAAAGGACGCAGGCGCAGCCGCCACACGTAACGTCTTAATACTCCTGCACATCGTTTGTCCCCTTTAGAGGCCTGGTAGTAGTTGAGGTTCGAGGCTAATGAAAAGTATACGTATTGTCATTCTTGTATCTTAAAAAAGGTCTAAACTGTTCTCCAAGCACAGCGATGCCGGCGGGGCAGGCCGTTTCATTCTCGGTCTCATTAGACCGTCGCTCAGCATGGTCGCCCCGCATGGCTCCTGGCAAGCCCGAACGGTTGAT
>VGZZ01000082.1 GCA_016872285.1 SAR202 cluster bacterium
GGACGTGTACCACAAGATGTACCTGCCGACGTACGGGGTGTTCGACGAGGACCGGTATTTCCGTCGCGGTGACACGTGTCCAGTTTACATAATCAATGGCACCAGCGTAGGCGTGAGTATATGCGAGGACATCTGGCACCCCATGGGGCCGATGGTAGTGCAGCGGGGGGTGGGGGCCGAGGTGGCGGTGAACATTAACGCGTCGCCGTTCAGCGCGGGGAAGCAGAGCTTTCGGGAGAGGATGATAGCGACCCGCGCATCGGACAACGGGCTGTACACAGCGTATTTGAACCTGGTGGGCGGACAGGACGAGCTTGTTTTCGACGGAAGCAGCACAATTTTCAGCCCGGATGGACAACTGCTGACCAGGGGCAGGGCATTTGAGGAGGAGCTGCTGGTGGCGGACATGGATGTGACGGACGTGCTGCGGAGCCGGCTTCGGAACCCGCTGGCGCGGAAGGCGCAGCCGGATATCCATAAGAGCATCGGCGCGTCTAAGACTCTGAAGGTGTCCAACTATACGCCGAAGAAGCGGCAACTGGTAAACCACAGGGAGCCTGTGAAGCCGTTGTCAAAAGAAGAAGAGGTGTACAAGGCCCTGGTCACGGGTACCCGCGACTACGTGCGGAAGACCGGGTTCTCGAGGGTGATTATAGGGCTGTCTGGAGGGATAGACTCGGCGCTGACGGCGTGCGTGGCGTCGGACGCACTGGGGTCACAGAACGTCCTGGGGGTGTCCATGCCGTCGCGGTTCTCCAGCGAGGGTAGCATCGTCGACGCCAAGATGCTGGCGCATAACCTGGGGATAGAGATGTGGACGGTACCCATTGAGGAAGCGCACCAGGCGTATTTGAACACGCTAGAGCCCACGTTCCGTGGCACTCAGCCGAACGTCACCGAGCAGAATATACAGTCGCGGATTCGCGGGAACATTTTGATGGCGATATCGAACAAGTTCGGGTGGCTGGTGCTGACGACGGGGAACAAGAGCGAGATGGCCATGGGCTACGCGACGCTGTACGGGGATATGGCGGGGGGCTTCGCGGTGATAAAGGACGTGCCGAAGACGCTGGTATATGAACTGGCGAACTGGCGGAACGCCCATGGGACACCGTCGAAGCCGATACCGCAGGCGTCGATAGATAAGGCGCCGAGCGCGGAGCTTCGGCCCAAGCAGACAGACCAGGACGACTTGCCGGCGTATGACCTGCTGGACAAGATATTGAAGCTGTACGTGGAGGAGGAGCGGAGCTACCAGGAGATTGTGGCGTCGGGATTTGATCCTGAGGTGGTGAAGAGGGTTATTCGGACGGTGGACCTGAACGAGTACAAGCGCCGGCAGGCGCCGCCTGGGGTGAAGATTACGCAGAGGGCTTTTGGGAAGGATAGGAGGATGCCGATAGTGAATAGGTATAGTGGATTCTGAGCCTCTTAATACTAAACGAACCCTTAATCTAACACAGCCATCCCTGTTTTTAATTGGGATACCACCCCTAGCCCCTTCCCCGACTGCATCGGGACTGAGTACAGCCTGCTGGAAGGGGAAAGAAAAGTAAGATCACCTCATCACCCTCCTTCGGCCAGGCTCAGGACTGCGTCTAATTCCCTCTTCTCCTTCGCAATAGGAGAAGAGGGAGAACCTGAGGAGACAGCCGCAGCCCACACTTCCCCTGAAGGATGTGAACTCCCGAATCCACATCGGTTTGCCGTTGTTGGGGTAAAGATGCCGTGATAGGATAGCGCCAGTTGCTGGGAGGAGGTTAGTTATGGCTGCTGTTAAGTATTCCCTTCAAGATTTCATCGCTGATATGGACTCTTTGCTGTCGAGCAAGCCTGACCAGAAGAGGATTTTTGATAAGGGGTCGACATACCTTGAGCGGCTCATTGGAAATCCAGAGGCGATACCTGCCGAGTACCGCAGGCCGCTGGGCCGGGGGCCGAGGCCGCATCATGGGACGTATCGGTTGCACAAGGGGAGCAACGGGCTGTCGTTAATATCGGTTGTGTGGGGGCCTGGGGACCATATAGACCCGCACGACCACCACACGTGGGGGATGATTGGCGTGATGGACAACTTCCTGGCGGAGACGCGGTTCAAGCGGGTGGATGACCGTCGGAAGAAGGACTACGCGAGGATAGAGAAGGACCGGCTGGCGGTGTCGAAGCCCGGGGAGGTGTCGCTGCTGGTGCCGGACGTGGACGAGATCCATCAGATTGATAACGAGACGAGAAAGCCGACGGTGGAGATACACGTTTACGGACACGACCTGGGAGACCTGGAGCGGTGCAAATTTGACGCTGCGACGGGGAGGGTCAGCGTGTTCAGGTCCGGCAAGTATGATAACGAGTAGGACGGAGGACACTATTTGGCTAAGCGTGGTCAAATACGTTCGTCCTCTCCAGATAAATGTCGCTAATTGCTGATTCCAGTGGCACACGGTATACGCGTTAATGAGAATATTACGGGGCGTGTCAGTAAGATGCCGGGCCTGGTTGCCGTCATAACAGATTCCTCGGCTACGTCCTTCCGAGTGCAGAAGGACTCCGCCCGGAATGACAGTTCTATTGTTGGTTGTCATCAATACAGGTCTCAATTAGCACCAGGCGTTCACGAGGGGAGAGGACCAGCGGAGGCTCAGTCGGCCAGCGAGCCTCCGTTTAGCCTAGAGCAGTACACCGGCAATGGAAAAGAACGAGGATGGGGGTACCCATGGCTACCCAGTTGACGCCGGAGGCTGTTCGACGGTTTATGGCTGAGGGCGGGGAAGCCGCGTTTATTGATGTTAGGGACCAGGGGAACTACAACAGCACGCACATACCAGGGTTCAGCAGTCTGCCGCGCCGCTTGATTGAGTTTGATCTGAAATGGATGGCGCCTTACAAAGGGGTGAGGCTGGTGCTGTGCGACGATAACGGCCGGCAGGCCGGGCTGGCGGCGTCGACGGTGGAGAGGATGGGGTATACCGACGTATGTGTCCTTGAGGGCGGGGTGAACGCATGGACGACGGCGGACCTGCCCACGGAATGGGGAACCAACGTGTCTAGCAAGGACTTTGGGGAGCGGATGGAGGTGGAGCATCATGTACCGGAGATAGACTCGCTAGAACTGAAGGAGAGGCTGGACCGGGGCGAGAAGATTGTGATGCTGGACACTCGAACACCGGAGGAGCATCGCAACTTTTGCATACCCGGCAGCAGCGTGCTACCTAACGGGGAGATACCGCTGCGTATACATGACATAATCAAGGAGCAAGGCAAGGACACCACCATACTGCTGCACTGCGCGGGGAGGACTCGAAGCATCATCGGGACGCGGACGCTGCAGAGGATGGGATTGAAGAATGTCTACGGGCTGAAGAACGGGACGGCGGGGTGGACACTGGCGGGACTGGAGCTGGAGAGGGGGTCGCAGAGAAACGCACTTGGGGCGGTGTCGTCGGAGGGGTTGAAGGCGGCGGAGGCTTACGCGGACCGGGTGGCGAGAGAGGACGGAGTGCTTTATGTAGATGTGGCGGGGCTAGAAGGGTTGATGGGGAAACGGTCCAGCCAGACGGTGTATCTGATCGACGTGCGGACGGAGGAGGAGTATAGGAAGGGACATATATCGGGCTTTCGGTGGTTTCCGGGCGGGCAGGCGGTGCAGCGTTCCGATGATGTGGGGGCGGTGCGGGATGGAGTCATCATATTCGCATGCGACGGCAGGGCCAGGGCGTCGGTAACGGCCTCTTGGTTCCGGCAGATGGGCTATCCGAATGTTTATGTCTTGCAGGGCGGCGTTAAGGGGTGGGAGGCAACGGGCAGGGGGCTGGAGGGGGGGATGCCGGAGA
>VGZZ01000083.1 GCA_016872285.1 SAR202 cluster bacterium
AGAGATAAGCCAGACCGTTACCCTGGAGCTCGGGGGCCCAATAAACTCGGTGTTCGCTGCCTTTGACCCCAACCCCATAGGCGTAGCCTCCATTGGACAGGTCCACGCCGCCACCCTGCCGGACGGCTCGGAAGTCGTGGTCAAGGTTAGGAAGCCCGGCGTCGTCGACCAGGTGCAAGAAGACCTGGAAATCCTCTACAACCTCGCCGCCATGGCGTCCAAGCGATGGGATGTGGCAAAGCAGTACGACATGTCCCGTCTGGTCCAGGAGTTCTCGGATGCCCTTCGTGCGGAGCTGGATTACGTCGCCGAGGGTAAGAACATCGAACACTTCGCGCAGCTTTTTAGGAATACTCCCGAGGTGCATATTCCGAAGATTTACTGGGAATACAGTACCCCTCGTATGATCACCATGGAACATATAAAGGGCGTCAGGTTGGCAGACGCGGCCGAGATCAATATAGCGGGAGTCGATAGGAATACTCTAGCCGAACGTGGCGTCCGTATTTGGCTCAAAATGATATTTGAGAACGGCTTCTTCCACGCGGACCCTCACCCCGGGAATCTGGTGTTGGAACCGAATGGCCGCCTGGGCCTCATCGATTTTGGCATGGTGGGCACTATCGATGAGCAGGTCCGGGACTCCCTGCTGGAGGCAGTCCGAGCGGTGGCGGACCAGGACGCCGATAAGTCGCTCGACGCCTTGGAAGATATGGACGCCATCTCTAGGGTCAGCTCTCGAGAGGCGCTGCGGCGTGACCTGCTGCAAGTCGTGGGACGGTACCAGCGTCTCTCTGTTGACGAAGTCAGGGTTGGCTTCTTGCTGGATGAAATCTTCGCAATGGTCCGGCAGCACAGGCTTCAACTCCCCACCAACGTCTTCCTTCTCCTCAAGACATTGGCCATGGCTGAAGGCGTCGGCACCCGCCTGGACCCGGACTTTGACATGGTCTCCGTCCTTAAGCCCTACGCCGAAAAAGAAGTCCGCAAAAAATACTCCTTCGGCCAAATCGCCAGCCGCATCAAGGCCACCAGCGCGGATGCCCTTATGCTGGGCCTGGAGCTGCCCAAGCGATTGCGCCGCATCGCCAGGTCTGTTGAAAGACAGGAGTTCAGGATAGCCATGGAGCCCGTAGGCGTAGATCCCTACCTCCGACGGCTGGAAAAACTGGCTAACCGGCTTGCGCTAGCCATAATAACCGGCTCCCTCATCGCCGGCCTCGCCGTCCTCACCTCCGTCTACCGCCCCGCCGGCGAAAACACCTGGGTTGGCATAATCTTTGCCTTGGGCCTAATCGTAGCCATCTCCCTGGGCGGCTACCTGGCCTGGAGCATCCTCCGCTCCCAGTGGCGCTAGCATCTTGTCATCCTGAGCGAAGGGCCGTACTCAGCCCGCAGTCGAAGGATCTGTTGTGTCTGCTGCTTGCTTTCCACATTCCTCTAGCTAGGTTCCTCCACTATTATTTCCTCTCCCTTGATGACGGCTGTTGCTAGTTAAGATGCCACTTATCATAGCCAGGCCTCCCTTCTACCCTTTCTCCCCCTTGATGTCGAGCTCATTGATCTATTCCATCGAGATCCCGATAACATCGGGAGGGGAGAACAGAAGAGAGGGTGAAACCCTGGCTCCACAATACTTTATCACTGCCAGTCGTCTCTGTTTTCTTCTCCTCTTCCTATCGGGAGAATTAGCAACACCCATCTTGATGGGAGAGGATTAAGGTCGAAGACCCGCTGTGGTGGGTCGAAGACTCGCCGTGGAGAGTGAGGGTGATACACTAGCTCAACGCTCCGTCCGCCAGGCTACACCATACCTTCGACGGTCTCCCTTTCATCTCCTCCACCCTTCACGGTATCAGCAGCACCTTCCCCATCGTCCTCCTCCCCTCCATCGCCCGATGCGCCTCCGCCGCCTCCGACAGCCTGTACTCATGCCCGATCCTAATCTTCAACTCTCCCCTCTTCACCCACTCGAACAGCTCCCCCGTCCGCTTCAGCAGCGTCTTCCTGTCCGCGATGTGGTCCCACAAGCTTGGCCACGTCAAAAACTTCGACCCGTTCACCAGTATCCACGGCGATATCGGCGGGACCGACCCGCCCGTCCGGCTGTGCAGCACCAGATAACCCCGAACCCCCAGGCTCCGCAGGCTCTGGTCAAAGGTTGTCTTTCCGACCCCGTCGTACACCACATGCACCCCTTCCCCGCCCGTCGCCTTCTTTATCTCCTTCTCGAAGTCCTCTCGCGTGTAAATGATGACCTTGTCCGCCCCCGCCTCTAACGCCACCCTCGCCTTCTCCTCCGTCGACACCGTCGTAAACACATACGCCCCGCGCCTCTTGGCGATCTGTATCAAAATCAGCCCCATCCCGCCCGCGCCGGCATGTATCAGGCATCGGACCCCTTTCTTCAGCGGGTACGTCGTGTCCGCCAGGTAATGCGCCGTCAGCCCCTGCAGCATAATCGACGCCCCCAGCTTCGCGTCGATTCCCTCCGGCAGCTTCACCACCCGCTCCCACGGCGCCGCCACCCGCTCCGCATATCCCCCCAGGGTGCCCCACGTCACCGCCGCCATATCCCCCTCCCTGAACCCCTCCACCCCTTCCCCCACCCCAACCACCCTT